>JBBAED010000011.1 GCA_041656115.1 Dehalococcoidales bacterium
ATAATCCGGAATTGCCGAATTGAAGTGATTTCGTTCCTTCAGATTTTATACCCGAATATCCCGGTGTACCTAGGATTCCGGGTCCAAAGGTTACCTCTCCGGCAGCAACTTCAGAAATGACATTTGATGCTTCACGTGTATCATTAAAACCGTAAAAAACAAACTGTTCAGCCTGCACCAGCATTCCGATTATCATTCCATGAACTATGATTAGTTTTTTCATTCGACATTTTACTATCTTGATACAAGGTGTACGATATATTAACTTCTAACTTCTTCGTGAACTTATTTAACAATCCTTTCCGGACTTTCGATGTGGATAAAAAGACATTCAGAGTTTTTTAGTTACTGTAAGCGCTCAATCCTACAGATATGATTTAGTTCCATTGTCTGATTTGAGAAAGATTTGCTTTTTCGGCAAGAAAGATTTGAATACCTTCACGTTCCGAATCCGTCAATAATCGATCGTAAATGATAATCTCAGCCAGCGCACCGGACTGACCTCTGTTATCCGCTGCAAACGGGACTGCAAGACTCCCATTACTGCCGAATAAGTCAATAACTGGCCAATCATGGCGCTCTCCCTTTTTTTCATCGCCCACCCACACATATCCTGATTGAATTCCGTTGTGTCCAAAGGTATAAACCGCCGGAGTTGCCGCCGCATAACGAATATGTGTCTGCGGGAGAATCTCTCCGTAGACCATAGAACAGGACGATAAACAGAATCTCGGAACCCGGCCTGCTCCATTAATACTATTCCCGGAAATACCAAATCCCGGAGAACTTGCATCCATGACCAGAAACACAGTAAACGGTTTTCCCGCCAGATGAGTATTTACAAATTTCTCAATTGCAAGAAGGCTGCTTTTCCCATCGAAGCAAACTGCCGGCATTCCATTCAAACCTTTCGGATTGAAAACCGGCGGTGTAGACAATGTCCCGTCAGGAAGTGTTGTGCTCACCGCCCGCAGTTCCGGTCCCGCCTTTGATGGCCAAATAATTACCGGTGCTCCCGCATCTTTCATTCCGGATAAGCTTTCCGCAGATATCCAGAGCTTCAAGTTCGTACGCAAAGACTCTGCATCAGGCAATATCTGTTGCTCTATGTCTACACGTGAAAAATACCCGGTAGCCACAGGCCCCGATATCCCTTCTGAAGAAAAATTTCTGGCTTTCAAGCATACATTATCGTCTACTCTCAAAATTTTTTCATATAACAGGGAATCCGATTCAGGGTCGGATCCGTCCAGTGTATATCGAGTGACGATATTTGAGGTACTGATCCCGTCAAGTTTTATTTTTAACTGCGGAGAGAAATAATCCTCCCATTCGACTTTAATTTGCGGCTCCCAAAGAGTTCCCTCTGCAGCAGCCTCCGGTTCTATGATCAGCACCCCCCACGGATGCAACGCCGGAATATTAATATTAACCTTGCGTCCTGATGCAAGGACGGAAACTTCAGAAAGAAGAGCGAAATTTTTTGTTATCCGCGCTTGCTCATGAACAGTTTCGTTAAACGGTGCAGGTACCGCTAACGATACACGCACGGGGCAATCTCCAAAAAACCGTATTGGGTCAATAACAGCTGTAAAAGCTTCTCGATTGTCCGCCCAATCAACCAAATGGATCACCACAGGGGCGGTTGGATCTCCGGGTTTAGCCCGGACAAATGCATACGTTTCACAAGATCCGCCTCTCAATGTAATCGGAGGATTATTTTTATAACGTTTGTCATCCAATCCCTTTCCCCAATATGCAGCATTTTCGTAGCCATCTAAATATTTTGTTATACTTCGTACAAATCCATATAAATCCCCAAATTCACTTGGCTCAGCAAAATAACGAGGTTGCAAATCTCCAAGCCACACATCCCATGGGACAATCATATGTTGTCCCGTTGCATAGGCAGTAGCAATCGTTCGTCGATAGTAATCCTGCTCGGTTGTACGATAAGTGTAGACTTGAGACATTTTCAGCCGGATGCTGTCTTCCATATTTTTTATCATCCCTTTTGGAGTCGGCATATCAATTTCTGCAATACCATAATCAAACAGATTGTAAGGAAATCCCCAAACAATACTCATGTCCCATGTAATTTCCCGATTATTAGAAGACCATGGAATATCACACCCAGCATATTCATTAACCCATGCGCGCATATCTTCATAAAAATGACGAACAGATTCAGTCTGGAAAACAAGCATATCCTTCTCTAGATCATACCCTTTTTCTTTTGCCAGCTTCCGGCATGCCTCACACCAGCATGCGCCAAAATCAATGGCACGAATATTAGCAAGCGGATCGTCCATTTGGAAAGAATCGGCACCGCCGTCTATCATGATTTTTAACTGTTCTTTATATGCATTCCGATAATCCGGGTGGTTGATACATCCCTCCCATACTTCACGGGCAGCCCATCGCGGTCGTGCTGTATAATCCCCATTTTTAGCACGCAATCGTCCCTTTAAGCGCACCTCCGGCTCATCAGGACTGTCTGGAACAATTGTATTCACAGCACCGCCGAAATTATACCCTAGTGAACGGCATTCTTGTATCCACTCAGCATCTGTTGAATAGACCCAGTCCAGCCTTGTCGAAAAAAAACCGGCAGCCTCATGAAGAGTATGATGAGGATCACCCGGGGTTCGGGGACGTCTCCACCTGCTTGAAAAACAAACATCACTATATTTTGGTAATCCCTGCCTGACCTCCCGATATTGTGCAATTTCAAACATTTTTGCATCAGGCGGAAACTGGATTCCTTGGACACCTACCAGCAGAGCGCCATCAAATGATGACGTATCTACTATTATTTCTTGTAATGAAAGTGCATCTATTCGCCATTGCCGCTGAGAAGAAACTCCGCTTCCTTGACTGGCCCAAAAATAAATCCGAAATTCGACTTTTCCGCTTATTTTATGGAGTGCTTCAATCCCTGTCATATCAATCATGTGGGTTGTAAATTCATTTGATTTATCATTTTCTGCCAAAGGAATTTTTCCCTTAGCAATCGCCAGAGAAAAATTGTCAAGATTAGAATAAATCGAAAAGTTATCGGGAGCGTATAATCCTAATTCTGGACGACGAAGAGTATAAAAATTTAAAATTGATAACGAGCGGGGTTCTTCTTCAGGAATAGATATTTCGAACCAGATATAATCATTGTTTTGAATCGCGAGAGTTTCTGTTATGGCATCAAATCCGCTATTGCTGAACAATAATGATTTTGTCCCCTCACTTTTGACTGCAGAGTAAGAGCCTTGATTGACACCTTTTCCAAAAGAAAAATTTCCAGCAATACTATTCGTACCGTTATCGAATGAATTTAAATTGTCGTTAAATCCATAGAAAACCACGACTTTTGCTTGTGCAAGCGTTGAAGCCAATAACACCGCACTGATTGTTAGCAATATATTACGCATAAGTACAATATCCTCTCATGATAAATCTATTTTTCGTTAGTTTTTTCTTTATTTTATAAACTTACAGTTTTTTAAATAAAGCGGGTGGACTGTGAAAAATACCCTGGAAACGGTTTGGTCTTATAATTAATTTATTTGTTAGAAAAAACTGTGCCCTCTAAACACAGTGAATCTAACCGGAACTGTCTTGTATTAACAGCGCCATGCCCTTGACTTGGCCATAAATAAATTCTGAACTCAATATCACCCATGAACGACTGCAACAATTTTTCCTTAGATAAATTAATTGTCTGTAAGACAAAATCAGAAGATCCTTCATCAACAGCAACAGGAATGGTTCCATCACCAACCGAAGTCCTATAATTATCCCGGCTGGTATAAATTGAAAAACAATCCGGCGCGCCGGCACCGGCTTTAGGACGCCGAAGTATATAAAATGATAAGGTTGATAAATTTGCTTTATAGCCAGCATGAACAGTTATGCGAAAAGATATGAATCCATTGTTTCCTATCGCGGATTTTTCTGTTCTAGAATATAGTCCAGAATTATTAAAGAATAACGATTTTTTCCCGGCGTGTTTAACAACAGAAAAGCCAGGAATCTCTCGAATCCCTCTTCCAAAATTTATATCCGCAGCAACAATATACGGGCTTACAGATGACGGACTACAACTATCATCAAATCCATAAAAAACAATGGTCTCTGCGTATACTGCGCCAGCGAGTATAGATAATACTACAATGATTTTTTTCATTAAACACCCTCCTTTGGCTTTAGCTTTATGATCGCATTTATATAATAAGTATATATTTTAGTTTAATAAATCTTATATGCATTTTCAGACATACTGTTGCCATAACGTGATTTTGAACCAATCAGCGTTTTTATAAAATCTTTCTAACCACCTGTGCACAAATTTGATAAGAGGATGGATTGATATCTGTAGCCATATAGAAATATCATCACCGCTTCATCGCTCAGATCCAACGTGTACTTCAGAAAATGCAGCGCCACCATCAGCCGCACGCTCACCGCCGGCCGGCCGTTATTCTCGCAGTACGTTTTACCGAACGCCTCCTCAAAACGCGCCCGGTCCACCGCCCGGCCCAAACGTACCAGCGCATGATCCGGATCAACGATGCGAGCCAGCTCCATACGGAACAGATCCCCTGCGGGGAGTGAGCAATTTTAACGGTTTTCATGGGAGAGATAATTGCAAGGTTTGGAGCGAAAAGCCACCAAACCCTTGCAGAAACTTTCACTGAAAAAGCCAACTTCACCCTTGTAAACATTGATCAATGTGCCTTTTTGAGAATCGACTACTTGGTATTGAAGACCCGCTTTATTTTGCCCGATTGTTCAAAAAACATACCGGAAAAACATTAAGCCGGTTCAGGGATTCCCGCAGATAATTCAGATTCAGCCCAAACAGCAAACTTAATGACGGTAGCTGGTTCGCCAGTCAGTTGAATTTACCCCGCACTCCGCCCGTGCATCAAAATATGCTTCCAGATTCTCTAATGGAATATTGCCGTGCAGTCCACCGCAGGAAGACATTGCAAAACCGGTGCGACCGGCGGTTTTCTCATACACCGTCATCACCATCTCGTGTATTTGTTCCGGTGTCCCGGAAGTTAATTTCACCGTTTCAATCCCACCGATCAGCAGATGTTCTGGGTGGTTGAATACGTTCAGAACGGTATCCAGCGGAGTTGCAGGATTTTCAAACATGATCCCGTCAAACCCGAGTTCAATAAATTTTGGGAGGAACGCTGTTATATTTCCATCAATCACTAAAACAGTTTTCCGTCCGGCGCTCTTTGCCAATTCAAGGATAGTTTGATAGTAAGGAAATATATATTCCTCATACCATGCCGGCGGAAAAACGGGACCGCGGGCATCGCACAAATCATCGTGAACATATATCACCGGGTTTGTTGACCCCGAAACCATTGCTTTGATGATTCTCCGTGATTTGAAAATACAAGGATACAGTATCCGATCAAAAAACCTATCCGGATCATCAAACGCGGCCGTCATGAACACTTCCCAGCCGAACAGTTCCACCGGCCACATAAAAAGTGTCGTATACAGCATTGGATAATAACAACCGGTTTCGCCAAGCGCAGCTTCACGCATGCGGATATCATTTGCATCACAGGAATGTGGCGGTGGAACGACTAGATCGGAATACTTCACATTTTCTATGTCAAATTTCCACACGTCATCTGCATCGGTGCACGGATAATCAACACAACAGGCGGTATCATATACGCCCAGCGGTAACAATTCATAGCGCGGGTTCTGAGGATGAGAACGCGTCGTTCCGGCCGGAACAGGACGCGGTGCATTTTCCAGCGGAACACGGTTGATAATATCAATGCCAAGTGCCTGATACGCCCGCAAAAATGCTTCCGTTGTATGTTCGTAAACATCCAGCCCTGAAACCATCTCAATCAGTTCACGATGGTTCAGGGTTTCCTTGCTGATTATTTTGCGGGCCGGCATTCCACCGGCCCAGTTTAAAACATCGATATGCATAAATTCGATTTAATGATGATTCAGCCGGCGTACAAGAAACGAAAACGAACCGGAAATCAGAAACAATCCGATTGTTCCGCGTTCAGGAACAGCACATACATCCAGCATAGATGTTCCAAACCGGAATTCATCTAATGCAACACCAGACGCTGTGGTTGCATCAGAGCCGCCTTGCCCTTGAACAATAAATTTACCAAGGTCAGCACCGGATGAAGCGGTTTCAGCCGAGACACTGAGCACCTGTGTCAGATCCGTTGCTCCGGCATCAGCAATCCATGCTGTCAGAGTATCCGCACCGGCAGCGGCCAACGCTGCGGCCCATGCGGTGTTTTTTTGCCACCCTTTTTCCTGGAGATCACCGGCCAATCGTATAAACAGAACAATTGAAAGAATGATTCCTCCGCGAATTGCTGCAGTTTTTATACCGACAAACTCCGCTTGAAGCTCCGGCGTGAAGATGCGGATATAATATCTATCTGAAGCAACCTCAAGACATGTAAACAATAGGGCGAAAATACCAATTATTATAAATGTGATGAACGGTGTTAACATCCCGAAAACCGTCAGTCTGCTCAATATAAAAACAGTCAGCGCCATTAACTCGATAAACTGCCGGCACAACTCACGTTTATTACCGAGACTGTTGATCCAGGGCGCCCACAAAAACCGGAATGAACTTGGAAGGGATAACAGGGCAACCGCACCGAGCAATACATTGGAAAAACCGAAATCTTTAAACATAACAGCAGTCAGATTCCCGACCAGTCCCCTTCCTCCGGCCCCGACAACAATAAAAAGCATCGGAACAAAAATCCACGGTGATGACACAAATTTTTTTATTCGCATAATTTTTCATTCCCGTTTTTTACTTGATCGATTTTTGAATGTTTTCAGCAGTAGCACGTAAGGCCTCAACTCGATATCCGGACGGCGTTTGTGCAGTATGTTCAAAAAAATAACGGCAGAATTGACTGGAACTGCTGTATCCAAGAGACAAAGCAATATCTTTTACTGACCGGTCCGTTGTTGATAACCACCGTTTTGCAAGATTAATCCGCTGTTCGCGAAGGTAATGTCCTATCGGACAATGATACACTTCCTGAAATATACGGTTTAAATGCCGTCCGCTGTAATGAAAATGGGATTCCATATCATTCAACGTGACAGCATGTGAAAGATTGCTGTCTAAAAACAGTCTCATTCGTTCGGCCAGATTTTTTAACCTAATCTGCGAATCTCCCGGCCCCGGCAGTTTTTCTTTCCATGGATTTAAGCGAAGAAATAAATCTCCAATAACAATACGTGCAAACCCGGCAAGAACCGGTCCGAACAACTGCGGCGATTTTGTATCTCCCGACATCTGCCAGAGCAATAATTCCGTCTGCACCTGTGTATTTGATGCCGGGACGATAAACCCCGACTCCATAACCGCCGTACGAAATATTTCCAGTGCTGTTTCACCATCCGGATCTTCTGCAGCTACGTGTACCTGCCAGCTGTGAATCAGCAATGGTGACGACACCAATGCCCATGAGTGCGCCATTTCCGGAGGAATGATTATGTACTGTTCTGTTTCCGGCGAAAACGAAGATTTAAATCCGGAAACAGAATATTCAGCATGTCCGGAACAGATTCGAGAAATCTCCCAATGCTGATGAGTATGGTTGTTAATCACATACTCATTGTCTTCTATAAATTTGTAATAAAAATGCGTTTTCAACGCAAGTTTCGGGAAACGGATCAGAAAACTGTCCAGTGCAGCATGCTCCAAAACCTGATTCCGGCGTAATACAGAATCTTCACCGAGATATGCACCGGATTGTGTTGAAGAAAGAGTCCGTTTTTTCCGATTAACTGTTTTTTTCACACTGTTCATATATAGATATTTTTCTTTTGGGTTTACCAACTTCAAACCGTCCCCGTAAATAGAACCATCGTTGCCTTTTTCGGACAAAGCTCGTAATTATGAAGAGAATTCAAGCTGTATAATTATTACGCAATGAGTTGAATTTGGCAAGCAGAGAGCGTGATAATGAAAATAAACAAGCCGGAGTTCACGTATCGCATTATAAAAAACCTGCTGAAACTGTCCCCGACGGAAATGGAATTATTTAAAAGTACAACAGGAAAGAGTGGTTCACTTGGCATTGTCGATGTAGGACGGCTGATCTCAACCAGCATACCGCGCGAGGTTATACGGACGACAATTTCAGATAGGAGTGCAGTCTTATCGTCAAATTAAACCGAAAATGCTTTTAGGATTTATCTTATTCACATCGTATTTCTTGTTATTTTTATAACATATATACTGTATCTAATAATTTTTAATGTGATTATTATTATCTATATCAAATGCAAAGAGATGGTTACTTCACAATTAATTTGATGAAAATTCGGTTCATCCCGGAATAACGTCTTAGGGGCTGAAAAAAAGAGCCGGTTGTCGTTTTCTTTCAGGTCGTTACAAAAGAAAGGGAAACGGTATCTGCTGTTGCGTAATCAGGAGAGCCTCGTACCCCATTGGGTTCCCGCGATATGCCGCAACCGTGCCGCGACCAGCATCAGCGCCGATTGGCCGTCCGGGAAGCTGCCCGCCACAGGGGTGCGCCGGCGGATCGCTTTCATGATCCGTTCCAGTGGATTATTCGTGTGGATCTTCTGCCGGTGCCTTCCGGAGAACTCATGTAACTCAAGGTCTCGTTAACGCTGGCTTGAACGTATCCGGATGCTTTGCTCAGCCTCATCTCCTTGAGCTTCTCACAACACTCCGCGCTTTTTCCAGCGCCGCCGGACGGTCTTCCTGCGCGTGGATCACCTTGAGCATTGCCGCAACCAGCCGGATCTTATGATGAGGTACATCCTTAAATATATTGCGATACCAGTGCACAACGCATTGCTGCCAGGCCGCATCAGGAAACAACGAAGGCTCATTGGGTGTGGCTCAAAGAGCAGATCCATCAGGTTGAACGCAACCTGCTTGAAACGGTAAAAAAGGATGACAGGCTTTATTCGAACTATCAGCTGGTATGCAGCATCAACTCCATTGGCATGATCAGTGCGCTGACGTTGCTGGCGTTCATTCCGGAACTGGGGAAGTTGACTGAAAGAGAAGCGGCAGCACTCACCGGAGTTGCGCCGTACAACCGCGACAGCGGGAAACGCACACCGGCTAGCAAGCATCAAAGACGGTCGCACCAAAGTCCGGCAAACACTGTTTATGGCCGCCATCACCGCATCAAGAACCAACCCAATCCTGACAGGTTTTTATAAGCGACTGATACAGAATGGGAAGCCGCACAAAATGGCGATCGTAGCACTGATGCGCAAACTCGTCATCCTGGCCGACCGGCTGCTCGCCGACCCGACGTTCAAACTTTCCACATAAACACAGTTGCTTGCCAGCCTTAGAAAATCCACAGATAGCACAGATGAACGCAGATGTTTAAACCACTGAGGACACAGAGACTCGGAGCAAAAAAACGCTCAGGGTCTCTGTGTGCTCTGCGGTTTAGCAATAATTCTGTCCATAATTATTTTGCAAAATACGGAGCAGATTTGCCGTTCACGCTGTTCACTGCTTTCGCACGCTCAAGCCTCTCTTCGTGCCCTGTCTGCCCGTTCCAGAACTGCAGGATGAGCACTGCTCCACATCCCGCTCCATCGGATAAGTGACTGAGCCTGCTTTTTTCCGCCGCACGAGGACACGCGGCCTGTATTTCCAGACTGCGCTGATCTCTGCCGGCTCGTGAATCCACTCGTTCAGGACTGCGTTCATACCGTTTGGCGCCGCACAGCGCATCCGCTTCTGCGTTCAGCAGCCCGGTGAGTGTTTCCCTCTCACCAGTTCGCACAGATGCATGGGACTTCACAGTCGTCAATTCCGATGATCTTTTTCGTCGGTTCTTCCGTCAGTTTCGGTTCTTTTTCATTTGATTCTCCGGTGTGCTGCCTCACATCGCCGGTTTTTACCAGCCGGAGAACCTCTTTTCAATTGGGCAAAACTTTGTGTACGTTATCGCCTGAGCAACGCCGCTCAGGAAGAGTTCAATAATAAAATCAGATGGCTGGCGAAACAGGCGTACGGATATCGTGATGAAACCTATCTGCATCCGAAAATCTACGACCTGTCCACCTCCCAACGCAAAGACAACTCTGAGACGCTATTCCGTGATGAACCTCTTATTTTATTTTATAGTTCCAATATCCGGTAAAAACGTTTAGCGGATCATCCGTTTCCGGATTTATTCCCGGAGAGCGCGCCCATTGCCAGAAATCCCTGAACAGTTCGCCGGGATCAGGAATTGCGCGATTATTCCAATAGGTTTCATCATATTTTTTTACTTCATCGAACGACCGCTTCCATTCTGCAAACACATCAGAAAACCATGCGTTATATTCCTGAGCGAGTTCCCGCACAATTTCGGGATACGTTTCAGAGACATCCGTCGTTTCGCCGGGATCTTTCTCCAAATCAAATAATTGCGGGGATTTTGTTATAATCCCGTCAAAAGCCGGAAGTCCCGGATCTATCGGCATTTCCCAGTGCGGCGAAACACGACCACGCTCGAATGACGGATTATCTCTTCCGATATTTTTTTCCATCGTGGTTTTTTCTCCGGGCCAGAACAGTTTCCATTTTTCTTTACGAACGGCACCGTCACTGTGTGCCACCGGCGTATATCTGTTCTTTTGGAAGAAAAGTTCCCGTTTATCAAATGCGGTTGTATTGCCGTCGAGCAATAGAGGCATAATATTTTTCCCATCAACAGCTTTTGCCCCGTCCGGAGGCGTCATGCCTGTTAAACTGTATAACGTCGGAAGCCAGTCACACCCGTGAACCGGAACAGATATAATACGTCCGGTTTGAATTTTTCCCGGCCATGACACGATGGCCGGCACACGGATTCCCTGCTCCAGCACATTCCCTTTATTGCCTTGAAATCCGCCGGCGTAGCGTCTGGATGAACCGGACAGATTCGCGCCATTATCACTTGTAAAAACAATGATGGTATTGTCCCGTAATTTCTTTTTTTCCAGTTCATCCAGAATCCAGCGCAGTCCGGAATCCATTTGTTCAATCATCGCATAAATGGTCGCTACCGTATCGGAATATTTTCCCTCACTGCGGTTTTTATATTTTTCAATTAAATGCTCCGGAGCCTGATAGGGAGGGTGCGGAGGATGATGCGCCAGAAATAAAGCAAACGGTTTTTTCTGTTCAGCACACTGTCCGATAAACTGAACCGCTTCTTGATTAAAAACATCTGTCATATGCCGGCCGTCTGATTTCTCTATTTCAGTATTACGGAATAAAGTCCAGTTCCAGTAATCCTGCTCGCCGTTTGCAAATCCGAAAAAGAAATCAAATCCGCGATTCAACGGAAGGTAATCATTACAATAGAGACCGTTATGCCATTTCCCGATCAGTGCCGTAACATACCCGGCATGTCTGAAATAATCGCCGAATGTTTTTTCAGACAGTGCAATCCGGTCAATTCCCCGGTTGCTTGACACATCAACGGCTCCGGTGCGGTGATTATATCTACCGGTCAATAATGCAGCCCGTGCCGGAGCACACAGTGGAGACGGAGAATAATAATCTGTAAAGAGGATTCCCGTTGCCGCCAATGAATCAATTACCGGTGTATCAATAACAGGATTTCCATAACAGGCTAAATCTCCGTAGCCAAGATCATCAGCCAGAATAAAAATAATATTCGGTTTCTCCTTCGTCATCACCGCCTCCACAAACACTATGCAATATACTTAAATATGATTTATTTCATCAAAAAGCGCTTCAATGTTTTCTGCAGGAATATCAGGAAGTATTGCTTCATGACTCGGTGAAAAAATTAAGCCGGTCGGAAAAATTTCCCGAATTTTATGCCTGTTCCATAACGGTGTTCCCGTCTTTTATTGTGTTGTACTGGATGAAGAAATATTTATTCTAGCATGGAGTTTTTCCGGCTTCAATCCGACACCTGCTTTTATGATCCACCTGAAAATTGATAGACTCGTGCTATACAATCGTCATTAATTCAGTACGTCGCTGCCGAAACATTTCCATCACTGTTGTATAATCAGGATTTTCGGCTTGATTAATTTTTTCCAGCGGGTCGTCTGCTAAATCAAACAAAACTTCCGGAATATTTTCTCCATATACTGAAGCCAGATCATTCCCGTAAAACTGATATTTAAGATGATCTCGTTTAATCATTAAATGGTCCGTATACATTTGAGCAATCACCTCATTATTCCAATCGTAATGATTACCATCTAACAAAGGAACCAGACTTCGACTATCAAGACCTGACGGAGCGGGGATTCCGGTGGAATCGCACAAAGTTGCAAACAAATCACACAACGATACATTTTCAAAGATGCGCCTTCCTCCGGAAAAGCGTTCGGGCCAGCGAATAATTAGCGGCACTCGTACGCTACCTTCATAGAATCGTGTCTTTTCCCAGATTCCGTGTTCACCAAGCATCTCTCCATGATCAGCTGTATAGATAATAATCCATTCATCTAGATTTTCGCCGACTGATCTTAATATTTTTAACGCTTCGGCAAAGTACGAATCCACCTGATCAACCATTCCATAATATGCCGCTGTCGCACGCCGGATCTCTTCTTCGGAAACGTTCACCGGCTCATTTTGTTGACTTAAGGACAATACTGGATGCAAACATGGCGTCTCATTATAAAGTGGAACTTTTTTATAATAATAATCGAATCGAGCCTGATCTGTAAAATATGGATAATGCGGTTGAAGCAAACTGAGTTTCAACAGCAATGGACGGTGTGATTGAGGGCGCAGATATTCTCTGTCTACAAAATATTGTTCAACAAAATCACGAAATCCTTCCATCGCCCTCATATCAAATCGTTGATATGGTCCAGTCGCAACACGTGCTTCTTTGATTTCTCTTTCGTTTGACCATTTCCCAGTTCCTGCAGCTGGTTTATATTTTTTAAATTCCTCATCTACGCGATCCTCAATATAATTATCAGCGATTATCGCATCTGGAGAAATTCTTCGTGTCCAACCCTGCATTTGATCTGTGCCCAGATGATGCAATTTCCCCACGCAAACTGTATGATAGGCATATTGTGAAAAACGTCGAGCAAATGTCATATAGTTCGGCGCAAGGTCAATCCAACCTTCACACTTGCATGTTTTAGGAAGTTGCCCCGCCATCATGCACTGTCGTGCCGGAATACAAATCGGTGAAGGAGTATAAGCATTTTCAAAAACAACGCCAGACTCAGCAAGCTGATCAAGTGTTGGAGTTTTAATAATTTTATTTCCGGCAAACCCGGCAATATTAAACCGATGTTCATCACTCATTAAAAATAAAATATTAGGTCGTTTTTTCATGATTTTTTAAATTTATTTTATGTATATCTATCTTACTATAATTTTGCTTTCATAGTTTACCCAAAGACGATGTGCTTCTGCTGTTAATAAAGCGCGGCAATAGAAATGGAAATCTGAAACGCTTTCACTTCGATTTAATTTATCACCAGCGGGACTCTGAAAAAATTTATGGAAAAGACCAAATCCAAACTGGCGCTCCATACCCCCGTCATCGAACTGTCCGTTAATTATCATTGAAATGGTTTTCGGGCCGCCATCGAGTACTATTACAGCATGATTTACCTGAGATACATTTAAAGCAAAACTTGATGCCCAGTGCAACTCAGAACGCCCGTCATTTAATATTATTTCCAGATGTTTTTTTTCTGTCAATTGAACAGAAAAACCGCGTCCGGCCTTTGTCCGGTTATCCAGTAACACGCCCGATGCATTTTCGGCAATATAAATTTCTATACTGAACCCTCTGCCGGTATCTTTGCCGGAAATCCTTTCCCACCCGCCTTCACGATCAAAAAATACCGGTAAGGGTTCATCCGGCGGCATCGGAGTAATTTTGATTTCTATTTTTTCCCACTCGCTGAAAAGATTTTTTATAAATCCGCAGGGAATACGGTGCATTCGCGCGGTTTCTTTTTCTGTTTCAGAAAGTAACAGCGAACCGTCTTCCAGTTCCATTAAATCCGGATAAGACATGCGCCGAGTAATATCATCTGCATAAAGCAGAATTTCCGGCTGGGAAAACTCAAGTTTTTTTCCCGCCGGTGAATCAATTTCGTATGCGCCAAGACACCAGATTGGATTGCGATCGGCATAAGACGTTCCACTATGGTTATTAAACCAGTAAAAATAACGCTTTCCGGAAAGTTTCCAGATAAATGTAGCGGAGCGGGAGTTCTTAATTTTCCGGCCATCAGGATAACGCATGTAATCCGGAGCACTCCAGGTATGCCCGTCATCGCGGCTGTAAGTACAGGCGGAATATCCGCTTACCGTGCGATAAACACAAAAGAATGAACCGTCGCTCAGCACTGCGAAGCTGTGCTCTTCGGCGATCGGGCCTCCGCCTTCCGGGGCACGAATCCCGATGTCGCCATCCGGCAGAGTTTCGAAACGAATCTTATCCGGATCGGATTCTGTCAGAATATTATCACTGCAAAGGAGCACGCCTTCAGAGGATGTAAAAAAGTCTACACCGAACCCGCCGACTTTATGCAACGGTACATATGCCTTACCTTGATAAGCGAACGGCTTGCCGACATTCCAGAAATAGCATATCTTTCCGCCAGATGTATTGTTCCAGTCTATATCAAACTTCCGCACCGGAACTGTATAACGTCGCTTCGACCAGCTTTTCCCATGGTCATCTGAATATTTGAAAACAAAATATCCCAGCGAATCTACACGCCGGCACCAGCCGTCCGGATAGGCCCGTTTATCGCCCGGAATTTTCCGGATATTATCGGTGTTATGATTATAAAAAACATACAATCGCCCGGAAAACGGCACTTTTAACAGCACTGCATATGACGATTCAACTCCGCTAGGCGGTTCAATGGCTGTCGGTTTGCTCCACGTCTGCCCGTTATCTTCACTTCGCACACAAACCACATGCTGTCCCTGTTCTCCTTCTTTGCCGCAGCCGGTTGTGCAAATTAACACCAGTACACCATCATCCGCTTTTAGAAAATAAGGTTGGTCGGCATATCCCCTGCTTAGTGGAATTACAGTTCCATTCTCAATCAAACGCCAATCCGAAAAGCAATTTTTTTCCATCATTTTCACACCGTAAAAACATGGGCAAGGCCGTGAAGATTCCGTCCTCTTGCCACCGCATCATCCGCGGCGGCGCGCGACAAATTTAATAACGGAATTTTTTTATCAATCGTTGCCTGATAAATTATTTCCATATCATTATACACCGGTTGTGCGGGATTAAATGCGCAGTACCCTTTTAGATCAGCAAGTAAGGGAACAAAATGATCAACTTTTCCGCAGGAATGAATGATCCCGCCATAACGTTCTAACAAGGCTGAATCATACGGCTTAACAAATTCTTTATAATTCTCCGGTGAAAGATTCATGCATGAATCCAGACTCAACCGGATTTTTCCAGGATGAATCCAGCCGCGATGAACATTAAAATCTTTTTCCGCTGGAACCAGCTTGAACCAGTCATCAATAAAAACAGTATAGGTATCAACTATTAATTTCATGAATTGATGAATCAAATCCGCTTCATCATAAAAAGCAAAAAAAACATCATTTCCCCATACGACCTCACAGATATCCATCGGTCCTTGTAAATCCGGATGATAAACACGGCAATATTTTTCCAACAAAGGAAAATGTTGTAATATTTCAAGATAAAAGTGAGTGCAATCCAGCACTGCACCGCCCTGTCCAGACCGGCAGGACGGGATACCTTGCCCGATCAATTGCCTGATTCCATCCCCTCCGCCCGGAAACGGTCGCGCACACGGCAGCGTGTTTAATGATCGTTCCATCAATACAACTTCAGCCCCGAACAACGATGGAATAATTGTCGTTCCGTAATTAGGCCGTATACTGAAAAGGCTGCCGTTTGTTCCGGAAAGTATACTGTTAACTGTCTCCAGCTGCGACAGCAGCATCAATTCAAATGTCGGATCATTAATTGCATCTGTAACACTTGTAACCGGCCATTGGATTTTCGCCGGAACAGGTTTCCGTTGCGGTGCAAAAAATGGAGCTTTAATTTCTCCATTCCAGAACATTTTCCATTGCGCAATTAATGCATCCTCTGCATCCGCATCGATCCGGCTTTCAATGTCCTCTAAAAACGGCTCTAGTGCAGGCGGTATTTTCATGACACATCAGATTTCATTGCGAATTTCTTTGCAAATGATCTCCAAACGCGTTCCATATTCAATATACATCTGGTATTTGCGATCTTCATCGGTTTTTGCCGCCGGATCATGAAAAACCGCACCCATATGCGGTTCTATTGAAATTCCTCCATCATAACCTCTGCGAAAAAGATCGGTTAATATTCTCCGGACATCACCGTTACCTTCGCCGGGAAAGGTGTATTGCATTTTTTTCTCTTCCGTACTCCATATCCCATCTTTAATATGAATATACGACACATGTTCTTTTACATGATCATAAAATTCCCATGCTGATTGTTTCTGATATGGCTCTGACTGCATCCGGTCATCTGTAAAAACAGGATTTCCGGTATCAAAAGCCAGACTTAGACCCGGTACATTCTCCAGTAATTCCAGCGTATATTTCCATCCCATTCCGCCATAATTCATGCAGTTTTCATGCACCGGCAGGATTCCTTCGCTGGAAAACATTGCGACCAGTTCCCGTAAACGCTTAAAGCGTTCTTCTTTCATTTGGTCTTCAGGCGAACGATCTGCAATAACCGCAAAACTCATAATACGAATCATCTTGGTGCCAAGACGCTTCATTCGCGGAATCGCACGTCGTGCCTCATCCAACGATGAATCAAAAGGTTCTGTGATTTTTTTCCCCCAATTTGCAATTGCCGAACCGAAACAGTTTATTGTCACATCAGTTTCATTCAGAACTGCAACCACTTTTTCAAATTCTTCATCCGGAATATCATGTATATTTTTTTTTGAAATATT
Organism: Dehalococcoidales bacterium; assembly: GCA_041656115.1. Taxonomy (NCBI): domain Bacteria; kingdom Bacillati; phylum Chloroflexota; class Dehalococcoidia; order Dehalococcoidales; species Dehalococcoidales bacterium. The sequence goes on from JBBAED010000011.1 coordinate 16,981, forward strand.
CCGGCTTTCGATACACTTCCATCCCAGTGCTTTTGTCGCTTTAATTTGTCCTTCAATTTCGGCAGCCGCTTCATCGGCAAATCCTGTAAAATACATCTTTTCTCCTTGTTTAAAATGATTGGTCAATACCGCTGACATCAGCCGGATTCGTTCGTTTTTTATATTTTGAATTTTTAATCATGTTTTTCAGAAACCGCTCATATTCAGCAGCGTCGATCGGCAATGTAACTTCTTTATTTTTTATCGCTGAAAGCAGCATTGCATTTGCCAGCTCAACGGAATAGATCCCCTCCGCTGCAGGAGCTAGAATTTCGGTCCCATGAAGAATGGCATCGGCAAAATTTTTCAAAATTTCTTCATGCTGCCCGCCGGAACCGGAAACGGGGATTTGGACATTCCAAATATCCGGCATGGCAAACGCTTTTTCCGATTCTTTGAGAAATTTTTCACACGAAACTTCATTACGGATAAAATTGATCTTATTATTTTCTATAACAATCTTTCCTTTAGTTCCTGTCAGCTCAAACCGGTTTGTGCCCGGCGCCTCCCCGGTAGATGTAATAAACACACCGGTCGCACCATTGGCATATCTCAGGAAAGCCGTCACTTCATCTTCAACTTCTATGTCGTGATATTTCCCGATTCCGCAGTATGCTGTGACAGATTCCGGCATCCCGCAAATCCATTGAAGCAGGTCCAGCTGATGAGGACACTGGTTCAGTAATACACCGCCGCCTTCGCCTCCCCATGTTGCACGCCAGTTCCCGTTGTCATAATAGCGCTGAGTACGAAACCAGTCGGTAATAATCCAGTTTATTCGCATTAACGACCCAAGCTCACCGGAATCAACCAGCTGTTTCATCTTCCGGTATGCCGGGTTTGTCCGCTGATTAAACATTGCAGCAAAAACCAGTGATTTGTCAGTATGTGCATGAATCAGGCGTTCACAGTCCGATTTCTGAACGGAGATCGGTTTTTCCATAAGGACATGTTTGCCCGCTTTTAAGGCATCAATACCGATCACAGTGTGTGAATAATGCGGTGTCGCAATTAAGACAGCATCGCATACATCAGAATTCAATAAAACCTGATGATCTGTAAATGCGGAACAGCTGTTTTCGGAAGCAAGTTTATCTGCTTTCTCTTTATCCGTATCACATACCGCAGTAATGCATAATTCTTTAATATTTTTAATGCGCCGGCTATGACTTCCTCCCATAACTCCGGCGCCGATAAGCGCTATCCGGACACTATTCACGGCTCTTCCCTTAGTTTGTCATTTCCGGGGATGGGCAGATGCGGAATTATAAAAAGAACTGCCAGTCCGATTGTCCCGCTTAGAATAAACAAACCCGTATATCCGATCAGTGCATGAATAATACCGCTCAGCATACCGGGCAAAAACCAGCCGATATTTAAAAACACCATTGACACAGCGAGAATAGACGTTTTATTTTTTCCGGATTCGGTCGCCATAATATGCATATAATAAAACAGCGCACTGAAGCTCATCCCGTACCCGAGCGATTCCAGGCTGGAAACCGCGAGCAACCATACATTCATTTGTTCCCCGAGAATTGAAACGTGAACGCCCGGCTGAAAAACTGCCAGTCCGGCATAAAACAAATTAGGAATACTCACTAACAGCGCTAATGGGATGAATGTTTTGCGAAGACCGTACCATTTTATCAAATATCCTCCCAGAACGCCCCCTGCAATATTCCAGGGCGTATCTGTTAATATTGTATAATAAGGCAATGTTGTCGCACGACATCCGAGTCCTCCGGCATTTACCGGGTCTAAATAAAACGGTTCTTTCATAAAAAGAAAACCTTCACCAAACCGGTAAAGCAAAATCAATGCAATGATTAAGCCGACAGAAGGCTGAGAAAAATAATCCCGGATCACTTCCAATATTGCAAACCGGCTGTGTCTGACGGGGATGTCCTGTTCCAGCTTCGGCATAACCAGTTTATTCAATACGAGAAAAATCAGCAGGACAACTCCGGCTAAAATATACGCCCATGAAAATCCGACATAAAATCCGGTCTTATCCGGAGAATCAACAGAAACTGCACCGAGTTTTGCTGCCAGTCGCGTTGCCCCTACCAGTAAACACATTGTAACGGTAAGGTTTGCCGTTCTGATACTGGCTGTTTTTATGCCTATAAACTGTGCCTGTAATTTTGCATCTAAAGCCCGTATATAATAACCGTCGGCGGCGGTTTCATGCGATGACACCAGCAATGCCAATACAACCAGCATCAAACCGATAACCCATAAAAACAAACCGGGTGACAGGTGTATCCTTAAAATAATACCGAAGCTTAACAGGATCATGCCGCCCACGCCTACAGTCAGAAATGAAAGTGTCCGCTTGGATGCGGCTCCATCCAGCCATGGAGCATATAAAAACCGTAAACTGGCAAATAATCCCAATCCAGCCATTAAACCGACCGTTTGATTGGAAAAACCGAGCAGTTTGAACAATGCGATCGGCATCTTGGTTAACATTCCGGTCATAATTCCGAAAGGCAGGTATAACCCGACGACATATAACCACGGCGAATGAAATATTTGCTTGTTTTTCCCCATATTAAAAATCTTTGTTTTTTAAATTATTGTTCCCCGCCGGTCCACTCATACCCGGTTGGTTCATATGCTCGCGCAGCAGCATTTGACCGCAATTCGTTCGATTCCTCGACAAAGCGGTGCTGCTCTGAAAAATATGATTTTCCGGTTAATACCTCCGGATCAATCCATACAACCCGGTTGTGATCCGGAAAAAATCCGGTGGTATGCAACTTTATGCTGATATTTTTTACACCCGATGGAACTGCCAGTATGAGCTCGCGACGACCGGCTTCCTGATTATAAACGGGCCATTTTACTGAATTATATATCGGCGTTTCATAAATGAGTTTAGCATCCGCAAAAAACTCAACCCTGTAGCTTGGCCTCAACACCTCTGCGTCATCACAAATGGCTATACCGATTTTAAAAAACGCTGTGTTTTTCGGAAGTACTGCAGTCAATGTGACATCACCCACCGTCGCAAAGGCATCAGGAAGAACTTTTCCCTCAAACAACAACGGACTTTTATCTGGGAAAGTTTCAAAATAAGTATTTGTATTTTTGGTTTTAAACTCCTGTAAAAGCGTTTTCCACAGCCCGTCGGGAGCATCGTTAACAGAAGATTGTGTAACACCCCAGAACCGCCAGCGGGAAGCCGGAGAAAAAACGCCGGTTGATGGATCATGCGTTCTTGCTTCTACTACACAATCGCTATCAATACGCATCGATGTATCGTACGATTGCCATTCCGTTTGTTCCGGAAAAATCTGCCGGACGTAAATCGGTTTCGCAGCGTTAAGTTCAACAGTACTGCCTATAGCAACAACTGGAGCAACAGGGCACTTCAACACCGGAGGCTCGATCTTTTCATGAGAAGATTCGTATTTTTCAACAAGAATCATTCCCCACGGATTCAGCGCCGGCACAGAAAATGTGCAATTCAGTCCTTCGCTGAGAATCAGCGGGTCTCGGCCCGGTTGAAGTAAAGAAATCCGTACCGAAGAACTTCCGCATAGTTTTACCGGATTAATGGTCGCTTCAAAAGAGCTCCGTGTTGTATTCCAATCAACCAAATGAATCACGCGATGAACTGAATCTGTTGATGCGAGTGTTCTAACTACGCCGAGAATTCCCGGATGATTGATACGCAACATGGGAAAGTCATTTTCATCATTTTTTACAATCTGCTGCTGATATCTCCATTTTTGCCGGGAACTCACGGGATCAAATGCGGTGATTTCTGTTGTTTTATAATCATCAAACAAAAAATGATTATTACGTATCCAGAAAAATAAATCCGCGAAGTCATTAATTTTACCAAAATAACGTTTTGCTTTTCCCGGCATATACATGTCCCACGGTACCATATGAAGCATTCCCAATGAGTATGCCGTGGCGATTCCTAACCGCATTTCTTCCACCAGCCCCGCAGGATCACGTGTTTCCCATCCGCCATCCAATACGCCCTGAAGCCCTTGGATTTTATCTATTTCATCCGCACGACGGGCAAGTTCCACCATGGTTTCCATCTGCATTTGATGCGTATAGAATTCACCCAGAGCATAGTCAAAATTCCGTTCGATCGGCCCCCACTGCCCGGTATGGTTACACGACCACGGAATATTGCGCCCCGTTTTTTCTTCTACCTGTTTACGTACATTACGATAAAATTCTGCAACTGCCTCCATTTGTGCTCTGGCATATAATCGTAAGATCGGTCCTCCATCCCACCTCACCCATTTTTTCTGTTCAGCTTCGGGTTCTGTTGCCGGCGCACCGAGACTTATTAAATGCGGACGGATATCATACGTTTCCGGGTTTTCTATTCCCAGCCGGGCAAGCTCTTCTTCGGATACATGTTCAGCCAAAAACTGTTGGAACATTTTTATTGAATCATCTGTATAACTTCCTCCATCGACAATTAATCCCGCAGTTGCTGCCCGATCATCCCGCATAATGGAGATAATGGGTAAATTGTAAAACCCGGCAACATGTTCAATATATAAATCTTTCCATTCAGCAATATTAACGTCCGCTGTGAAACGCCCGATTGGCCAATCCGAAAATTTACGGAAATTTGTGCGGGTAACAGGATCTCCTTGCAAATCACGCGAGGTGAATTTTTCATAATAATCCGGAATATTGGTTACGCCTGGCCGGCCTTGGGGATCCATTGTTGCTCCGGAAAAAATACCGGCCTCTTGAACCTGTTTTAAAAAATTTTCAGTTACATCGTAAATCCACTCAACCCGGTTTGCTCCGAAATCAATTGCCGCATCAATCGTCCCCTTCCTGCCAGGTCGCGTCTCCGTCGGGCGCAATGTTCTAATAATCACATCGCCATACTCGGGCATTTTTCCATCAACCGAATTTTCTCCCCCTCTACCTGTTATGGCTATTGATGTTGCCGTACAAACACTAAAAGCTACTATGATTATAAAAAAATAACATTTTTTCAAAATTGTATTCCTATACATTTTCATTTTGTCCTGAAATTAAATTACTGATGTGCAGTTTTTAATCTAGACAGCCTAGTGAGTCCATATCGCTTTTTGGCTTATTTATCTGCCACATTTCTCACTTCCCAAGACTCTAGTAAAAGAAAGTGAGAAATGCGGATGCTCTTAATGGTTTTCTTTATCAACTATTTACGAATCGTATGGCGAAAAAGAAAGAAACCGACCGAGGAGATCAAAAATAACTGTATCGTTGTGGACTCAGGAATAGCTGTTACATCAAAATCCCGTACAAATAAATTTCTTTGGGAAGTCCCATGCGCTAACCCTTGTACGAAATGAAACCCGACCCAGCCCACTTTATCATCAGCATTCAATGCTACCGCTGTACCACTTATATCTGCAATTGATGTTAACGGATCATATGCAATCCAGTTTGTAATATCTATAGATACAGGTACCGCGGGATAATCGGTAGGAATTACTGTTGATGTTGCACTGATATAGTAATTATCACCGATTTTTATAACAGCCCTGGCGTATGATGCAAGACTGTTTTGATAGGCAGAAAAGGAAAAACTGTCCAGATGTTCGAAAGAAACTGCTTCTGATAATTTTGATGTAAGTAATATTGATGAAGTTTGAGGCGCACCGCTTTGATTCACAAAACGAAACATAATCGGATCGAGATCGTTTCCGCTGGCCGTATCGTTTTGTATTTGGCAGGCACCATTAGCAGGTGAAAGAGCTGCCGATGGCTCCCATCCGCCGAAAAACACAGGACCTGAATAATCCGGCGAAAGCTTTTGCGTTTCAGAATATGCACGAGCTGTCGTTGAAGTAGTTACAATTACTCCATTTTCATCAAGTAATCTTTCTCCGGAACTAACATAGTTACTAGGTCCATACGAAAATATGGAAACAACATCTGAAATTGCATGGTAATATGCAAATGATATGACTGCCGCTATTATATGAATTGTTCTCTTCACTTCCTTATCCTTTCTGCCGGTATTTCCGGCGGTTATGTTTTATTCAGCTAATCCGTCCCATGTCGATCAGCTTATTTCTGACTTCAGACTGTGCAATTTTTGAAAATTACACAATTTTTTTCAAGTGGAAAAAACATGCTTTATATGTAAAAATTATCCTTATAAATATTTTTTCTTTTGATGTTTATCTCATATCTTTATATAATTATTGTTTCATTTAAGATACATTTTATGATCTATCGCATAGTCACATTACGAAAGTCTAATTGATCTTCGACGATTTTTATTAATTATTTTTTCCGTAACGTTATTTTTGCATACCCTAGATAATGTCAGATCAACCATGATATTTCTCCGTTCTGCGAGAATTCATAAAGTTATCTATCCGACGGCGCGCCATCGGCAAATCATCTGTGTGCAATTGTTACATCAAAATCCCGTACAAATAAATTTCTTTGGGAAGTCCCATGCGCTAACCCTTGTACGAAATGAAACCCGACCCAGCCCACTTTATCATCAGCATTCAATGCTACCGCTGTACCACTTATATCTGCAATTGATGTTAACGGATCATATGCAATCCAGTTTGTAATATCTATAGATACAGGTACCGCGGGATAA
>JBBAED010000012.1 GCA_041656115.1 Dehalococcoidales bacterium
ATTGGGACGAAGTCGTAACAAGGTAGCCGTAGCGGAAGCTGCGGCTGGATCACCTCCTTTCTAGGGAGATTGACTTAGATCCGAACGTCTAAGACTCCTAGGTCGGAACTTTGATTATTCAAAGTCATTCTCCTTCCTTTCGCTATCCAGTTGTTAAGGTTTTTTATTGAAAAATGAAATATCAAACGCTTAGAATAATAGCTCAGAGCTTGTGGATACTTGCCTGGGCTATTGTTGTAATTGGGGTTGCTGTTTCAATCGCAATTGCAGTCGGGGCGGCTACGGCGGTTGCCAAAATCGGCTTCCTTTTGCTTGGTCTTATCGGAACCGCTGTTACCGGGATGATCTTTATGGCGATATCCAAAGTGCTTTCTCTTTTTGTTGATATCAAAGAGGATATTGCACGGATTTTGGAAAAAATCGAAAAAGACGCTTAGCCTTCTCGCCATCTCTTGAGAAATTAACTCAATAGCCTGATTACAACTTGAACAGAACTTGATTTCCAACGCTGATTTGCGTTAGAATATGCCTGCATCCGAATAGGGCGCAAGCCAAAAGTTAACAATAAACTCAAAAGCCGCCGGCTCGGTTTACGATAAGTCAAACTATCGTAAACGCCCCTAAGATATTTGAGCAGGGCAGGCTGACAATCAAGCGGGCCACTAGCTCAGTTGGTTAGAGCACAGTCCTGATAAGACTGGGGTCTCTGGTTCGAATCCAGAGTGGCCCACCATAGTGTACGGTAGGGAGAACCGTATTTTCCACACTCATTGAGCCTTTTGAATGCTTATCTATTCTTTTCTAATCTTGCATGCAAGACATTTAAACAGTTTCGTTATAAAAGTTATGAATTTTAAGATATAGTTGTCTGCCGAATAATCACAGCCGTTTACGGTAACAGCAACTCTTAACATAACATCTATCTAACACTCCCAGGCTGAAAACCTGTTATTTTATCCCAAATAATTCTTTTATATTTTCCCCTTACGGTTTATCGAAATAAACCTATCCCTTAGCGTTAAGCCGTAAAGTAGGTTTGTGCCTGTTATTCATTTAGAGGTTCAAATTCGTTTTTTACAATAAAACTACATTCCCATTATGTTGTAGACGTAATCAACGTAAATAACCTGTCCGGGAATGTCGGATGCTCTGCAATTGCCAGAAAGGCCACCATCTGATTGAAACCCGAATCTTTGCAAGGCTTTTTTTAATCGTCTGATTACTTTATAATTAGACAAACCATTAAAAGTCGAAAAGTTGATATTTGCGGATTCGCTTTCCAAAGCGGAGCCGTATTATTGTGTTACGAGGTAAGTTTATGAGTATTCTTAACCCCGACATGGAGTCGATGAGCAGTGATGAGCGCAAAGCATTGCAATCAGAGCGGTTGCAAGCTACGGTAAAGTACGAATATGCAAACGTTCCGTTTTACCGGGAGCGGATGGATAAACACGGAGTTAAGCCGGAGGATATTCGCGGTATCGATGATTTAAATAAACTCCCGTTTACCGATAAAAATGATCTGCGCGATGGATTCCCTTTTGGGCTTTTGGCAGTTCCGCAACAACAAATTGTGCGTATTCAAGGTTCATCGGGAACCTCCGGTCACCCGATTGTTACCGGTTATACCGAAAATGATATAGAAGTTTGGACCGAGATGGCGGCGCGGGCCTTGGCGGCGCTTGGTGCGAACAGTGATAGTATTGTTCAGGTTGCTTACGGCTACGGGCTGTTTACCGGCGGTTTGGGCTTGCATCAGGCGGCAACAAGGCTGGGGGCAATGGTTATCCCGATGTCCGGCGGTAACACCCAAAGGCAGCTTATGATGATGGAGGAACTGGGAACAACCATATTGTGCTGTACCCCTTCCTATGCCATTTACTTGGGAGAAGCGGCGCGCGATATGGGGATTTTATCGCAGCTAAAACTCAAAAGCGGTTGTTTTGGCGGTGAGCCTTGGACTGAAAAGATGCGCACCGAACTTGAAAGCTTGTTCGGTATTGATGCGATGGATATTTACGGCCTGTCGGAAATTGCAGGCCCGGGGGTTTCCTTTGAATGTAAAATGAAAGACGGGTTGCATATCAACGAAGATCATATTATTGCAGAGGTAATCAACCCCGAAACAGGGGAAATATTGCCGTACGGTGAATCCGGGGAACTGGTAATGACTACAATAACAAAAACAGGGCAGCCGATGATACGTTATCGTACACGGGATATTTGTATGCTTAACAAAGAACCGTGTTCGTGCGGGCGCACCACACTCAGGATGAGCCGTTTGGCAGGGCGTACCGATGATATGCTTGTCATCAGAGGCATCAATGTATATCCGGGACAGATAGAGTCTGTTTTGGAAACGGTTAGCGGAATAACGCCGCATTACCTGATTGTTGCCGACAGAGAAGCTTCGACGGATAGTTTGGAAGTCCAAATTGAATTAACCGAAGATATGTTCTCGGATACGATAAGCCAGATTGAATCCCTTAAGAATTTGATAGCCCTTCAGATTAAGTCTGTAGTAGGGCTTCAGGCGGAAGTGAAATTGGTCCCGCCGCGTTCCTTGCCGCGTTCGGAAGGTAAATCGAGGCGAGTGATAGATAAAAGGAGGATTTAAAAAGTGTTTGTTACGCAGATTTCGATCTTTTTAGAGAATGTCCGCGGCTCGCTGCGCAATTTGACGGAATTGCTGGGAGAGAGCGAGGTTAATCTACTGGCACTTACAATTGCCGATACCAGCGGTTTTGGTATAGTTCGCATTATTGTTAAAGGCAGTGATGTTGAAAATACCCTAAGCGTATTGCATCAAGCCGGATATATTGCTAAAACCAATAAGGTTGTTTGCGTTCGTGTTCCGCATAAACCGATGGGGCTGGCAAAAGTAATCGCCGCTTTGGATAACGCCGGTATCTCTATCGAATACAGTTATTCGTTTTATCAGAAAAATTTCACCGATGCCTGTATTATAATCCGTCCATCGGAGATGGAAGGCAGTATTATCGCGCTTGAAAAAGCCGAAATTAATATAGTCGGGCAGGAAGAGGTTGACAGTTTCAGATAATGCAGGCGTTACCCCAAAACGAAAAGGTATCGGGTAAAACCGCTATCTGCTTTTGGCGTTGTTTAGTGTGTTTTTAACAAAAATAAACCTGAAATCTATTGCGATTCGTTAAATTATATGCAATAATTAGGTACGATTGAATTTGAATAATACGGTGAGGTGTTGCGATGAATACAGTAAAAAAATTTTGCACGAATTGCGGGCAGCCGCTTGGACCAAGCGCTAAGTTTTGCGCGGGGTGCGGTGCCGCTGTGGTAAGCGAGGGTATTGTTGAAGAAGTTACCCCACCCGCTGCCGCGTATCAACCCCCACCGCCTGTTATGCCGGTGCAGGAGGCTCCGCCTCCTGCACCTCCGGCTTATCAACCGCCGCCCGTTCCGCCGATGCAAGCGGCAGCTCCTCCTCCCCCGGCACCTCCGGCCTATCAGCCTCCGCCGTATCCGCCGCAGCAACCCTATTACGGACAACAGGCGGTTCCCGGCTATGGGTATCAACCGCCGGCAGGTCCGATTCCCGGAGAGTCGGTAGTCGGTATTATTCCGAATGCCACAAAAAAGAAAAACCTGATAATGTCGGATACGTTTAATATTGTCGTTACAAATCACCGTATGGTTTGCGCTATGCTGACTTCGGAAATGATAAAAGAGGAATCCGCTAAATATCGCGGACAGGGAGTCGGCGGGTTCTTTAAATCAATGGGCGCCGGTTATAATGTATGGCAGCGTTATTTGCAAATATCTCCGGATATGGCCTTGCAGGAAAATCCCGCTAATTTTGCTATCTATCTGAATCAAATACGCAAAGTTAAATTCAAGCCCGATAAGGTCTTGTTTAGTAAGGGCGGGGTCAATATCGGATTTAAGGGCGGCTTCGGCGGCTTAAATGACGACAACGAAAAAACGACTCGGCCGATGGAAATTGAAACAATGAGCGGTAAATACAAATTTGAAATAAGTGATATGCACCAACAGCAAGTTGCAGAAACACTGCGTAAAGCGGGGCTTATTAAGTAGAATAATTCCCGATAATGCAACATCAAGCCTAATTTGAACTAAGTTTTAATCCCGGCCGCAAGGTCGGGATTATTTATAGGTAGGTTAACCTGCCCTCAACCTGTTTCCCGATATTCTGGTGATTTTTAAGGTATTCTTCAAGTACTTCGGCTACCGAAGTTGCAATCACCCTCGATTTGCCGTTAGCCAGCAATTCTTCGTTTGTAATATTGAGGTAGGCTTTTGAATTGGTAATGTGGTATCCGATAAGCCCGATTGTATACTTATCGTTATTATTAACCGGCTGCCCGTCGAATTCCAGCACAGACAATTCACGCTTACAATCGTTATAAACGGCACGAATTTTATCGTTTACCTGATAACATTCCCCTTCACCGTCGCGATTTTCGGGGCGCATAAAATGAGCAAAAATCTGTTTTAACTGCGCTCCGCTAATTGTAAAACGCGTCAGGTAATCTTTGAAAGGGAAGCAAGACCTGTAATCTTTTAGAGTAACGGCAGGGCCAAGCTCTTTGCTGCGGATTGAGCCGGAACCGACAAGCATTACATCACATTCCGCAGTATGTGCCAAGGCATCGGCAAAAAGATTCCCCAGCGAGGTTTCTATTTCTCGTGCGGGGTGGGTCATAACGTCAGTAAACTTGCAGATAATGGTATTGTATTTACGGTCAATCGCATCGGCAAAACTATCAATATATTCTTTTAATTTCAAATCGGGCTCGGCAATTCCCTCTTCGATGGGCACTAACTGCCACTTCCATTCGACAACACTGTTGGTATCATCATCGACAACAACATCAAAGCGGCCAATCTGGTTTGTACCGACTCCGGCTTGCGCAATAAGGATATCGTTCACTACCGCCGGCTGTTCCAGTATTGTATGTGAATGGCCGCCGAGAATAATATCCACCCCCCATTCCGGGTTTAAAATCTTGGCCAGTTCGATATCGGATTCATGGCCGATATGTGTTAAAAGAATTGTTAGGTCAATGTCGTCGTTTTTATAGGCATCGGTAATGATGCCGACTTCGTTGGCGGCATCTTCAAGGGAGATAAAGCTGCCGATTAGCTGTTCTTTTTTTAGAGAATCCAGCACTTTTTCCGTTATTATGCCGATAAACATAATATCGAATCCATCCACCCTTAGGATTAGATAGGGCTTCATTAACCGTTTCCCGTATTTTCTAATATAAAGGTTGGCGTTAACAATCGGGAAGTTGGCCATTTTCTCCAAAAAAAGAAGTTGCGGCAGGCCATAGTCAAATTCATGGTTACCGAGGCAAACGGCGTCCGGGGAGAGGTAATTCATAATCTCCATTGTGGAGATACCCTGGTATTCCGAATCAATCAGAGAGCCTTGCAGCATATCTCCCGAGATTACATAAAGCACGTTTTTTTCTTCGCGCCTAACCTTATTTACATATCCGGATAAGAGCGCCAAACCACCGACCAGGTTGTTGGAACCCTCTTTAACTTCCGTTAAAAAATCTCCGTGCATATCGTTCGAATGCAAAATTGTAAATTTCTTGGTTACTCCCATTACAGCTTCTCCCTTCCTAATTTCACAAGTAACATATTCAAAACAGCTTGTTTAACCTATCGCTATCTCAAAGCGTTTCCGCTAAATCCGCTTAACCGGCTTAAAAATTGTTACACCCAGTTTGCAAGTGGGCGGCCGCTATTTTAGCGACAATTTTTTTAGCTGCTTCTTCCTGTCCGGGAGGAATCGGGATACGGGCGGTGTAGGAATTGCGCCCGTCTTTTGACGGAGCGGAATAGGTTAGAACTATTCCGGGCGATTCATTCTCTGCTTTATCGTAAGCGATATCTTCCAAAACATTCCCGAGCCCTTTCCAGATATGCACCTGCCTATTAAAATAAATACCGTCGAGAGCAATATAGACCTCGCCCAAATGTTTCTTATTATTTAAATAGCTGCTGAGCGTGGAAAAGAAGGCGGCTAATGCGGCAACGGCGATAATTCCCAGTATAATCAGTGCAATTATCAAGAAATCTTCCCCGATGGCAACCGCCATTATTAGCCCCACAATAACGGCGATGATTGCAATCATAAAAAAGAGGCCGCGTTTGGCTGCCGCGTCCTCTTGGTGTTCTTTCTCCGTATAGACTTTCCACTCTTCCGGGGTATAGGTCCAGTGAGCAAGCCGGCTTTCTTTTTTTAAAATACGGTCTAAATAGGATGCCTGCCGAAAATAGAGAACGGCGGCAATAACCCCCGTCATTGAAACAAGCCCGCCGCCGATTGAAAGGGGGAAACCGCCGTCAAAACCATCCATTCCGATTAGCCAGGGGAAGAAAAATATTAAAACCCCGAATAAGGCTATTCCCAGCCAGATAAATGCCATTCGTTTAGGGGGGCTTATTTTTGCTCTCATGTCAATCCCTGCCGATGATTTGATGCTTTGATTATATCCTGTAAATTAGCTTACGGCAATAGTTTTAAGCGTTAAAATCGGTAATATCCCGAATTGGCGGGAATTAATAAAAAATAACCTCCGATTTTTTAACCGGAGGTTATTACAGTCTACTTTGTATTTTATATTGTGCTCTTATTCGTTTAAATTACCGCGGATGCAAACAACAAGTATGTCCGGTCCGCCGTGGGTTCCCAAAATCGGTCCGATCTCGCCCATTATTATTTTCTCACGCGGATACATGGAGCTTACGCGGTCGGCAAGGGCATCGGCTTCATCACGATCAGTGTTATACATAATGGATAATTCCTTTATTTTGCCGCCTTCTGCTGCTTTTTTAATAAACTCATATTGTTGTTCGACGCCTTTGGAGTAACTGCGTACCTTACCGATAGGCACTACTTCCCCGTCTTTGAGGTTTAGAAGCGGTTTAATGTTTAAGACTGCCCCCATTAAACCCTTTGCTTTGCCGATACGCCCGCCTTTGGCAAGGTATTTTAAAGAATCAAAAAGAACCATGAAATTAATTTCGGAAACAGTCTCTTTTGCTATCCGGACCACTTCTTCCATACCGGCGCCGTTTTTAGCGGCTCTGGCGGCCTCCAAGCAAACCATCCCTTGCCCGCTGGTAATTGAAAGGGAATCAACTATCTCGATAGGGCAGGACCCTTGGAAAGATTCACGAGCCTGTAAGGCCGACGGAATGGTCCCGCTTAATTTTGATGAAAGGTGGATTGACACGATGCCATCGGCATCTTTTGCAAGCTCCTCGTAAACCTGTTTGAAATCCAAGGGGGTAGGCTGAGAAGTTGCCGGGAATGTTTCGCCTTCAACAAGTTTTTCATAGAATTCTTTATTGCTGATATCAACTTTGTCTTTATAAACGTCATTGCCAAACCTAACATACAGAGGAACGACGGCGATATCAAACTCTTTAAGTAGTTCGGGCGGTATGTCCGCACTGCTATCGGTTACAATTTTAACTGCCATTTTATTCTGCCTCCCTATGTGAAGTCGAGATCTAATTTCCGTTTTAATACTTTAACAATCGACCGTTTCGGAAACTCACGGCATTATTTGTTAACCCACTTTGTTCGTTTTTCCGGAATGTTAATACGAGGTTGCGTCATAACGTACTATGACAGGTTTTAAATCTGCTTATTATATGATTACCGATGTGATAACAGTTTATAAAAAGGGGGCTCCGTTGTCAACAGTGAGTAACGGGAGAATACAAGCAAAGCCCCCCGAATTTCGAGGGGCTTTGCCTAAAAGGACTGCAATTGAAAGAAAAAAGAAAAGCTGTAAACACTCTTTATATCAGGGGCATTATAACATAGCGAAATATTAAAATCAACATATTGCTATGCCAGCTTTAATACGGTTATTATTATGTGTAAAATCCTCTTAAATATTTTAATAACACAAGCGCAATATCCGATAAGTAATTCCCAAACAGTCGGGCAAACATTGACCGTTGACCTGTTTTGTAGTAAATTTTCAATGATTAGCTAAAAGATACAGAGGTGAAATGTGAAGAAGGGTATTATTGCAATGGTTGCTCATGATGCCAAAAAAGAAGTTATGGTGGAGTTGGTTAACAGCCACAAAGATGAATTGGCAAAGTTTGATCTTGTTGCCACTAAAACTACCGGACAGCTGATTACGTATAATACCGGTATGCCGGTAACTTTATTGCAAAGCGGGCCGATGGGGGGAGACCAGCAAGTGGGGGCGATGGTTGCGGAAGATAAGCTTGAAGCGGTCATATTCTTGCGCGATCCCCTTTTTGCACAACCGCACGAGCCTGATATCTCCGCATTAATGCGCGTTTGCGATGTTCACAATACGCTGCTTGCAACCAACGTAGCAACCGCCGAAGCCGTTTTAAACCTGCTTTTTGAAAAAGCCGAGCTTTAGAACTTAACGGCGGACAAAAAGAGGGTAGAAACAGGTGTTGGCCCCTCTTTTTATCGCTACCAATCATTTATTGTGTTCTTTATTTGATATCAAAGACAATCTGGATGCCGGTTATTATTTTGATTTCACCGGTGCTGATGTCGGTCGGCGCATGCCCTTCAGTTTTTCCCATCGAACTGTCATAAGCTACGTATCGGTAAATCGGACCGTAATAGCTGCTGTTATCCATAATATAGGTTGGTTTACCCAGTGTCACTCCGGTTAATTCGGCGATTTGATTCGCTTTGGCGACCGCGTTTGCGATTGCGTTTGAGCGTGCTTCCTCATAGAAAACTTCGGGATTATCAACCGTGAAATTAATGCCGTTTATAACGGTATGTTCGCCGCCGGCGTCTACAACAGCATCGATAATACTGCCGGTCTGATCGGTATTTCTTACTTTAACTGTAATCGTATTGGAAACACAGTAACCGTACAAGAATCTGTTGCCGTCTTTATCCCAGCTCCAAGCAGGTGATATGTTGTAATTGGTTGTTTGAATATCCTTTTTATCGATATTATAGGTTTCCGTTACAGCCATAATCGCTGCCATTGATTCCGCTGCTTGTGCTTGCGCCGCCTCTAAAGAGTCCATCTGAACATAAACTCCTAAGTTCAGCACAGTAATATCGGGGATAACGCTTACTTCGCCGTTACCTGTTACCCAAATCCCGACGTTTTGCTGGCTTACAATCCCGCTTGCATCTTTATCGGAAGAAAGAGCAAACCCGAAAGCCCCCAGAGTTAAAAATATCAAAGCCGCTAGTGTAATTCCCGCAACAGACAATAATTTGTTACTCATTTTAACCTCCCCAAAAGTTATTTTGTTTTCCAAAAGATATAACGCAGATAAGATTCCGGAGATAGGGCACCGGAATTAAAAAATATTACTAATCAAAGGGAGGTGGTACAAAAATCGTGGTCTTAGTCTTTCTTTCAAAAACCGAGATATGGCTGTAAAAGTTTGCAAATAACGATATAATTATTATAAGAATCGGTTCTTTTGAAGGAGAAATAAATTTGGAGTGGCAGGAAATATTGGGTTTGGTCGGCGGTTTTTTTACGACCATGTCTTTGGTTCCGCAGGTTTTTAGATTATATCGGTTAAAAAGCGCACGTGAAATTAGCCTCACTTTTAATATCTTTTTTGCAATCGGCGTTTCCCTGTGGCTTCTCTACGGGATAGCACTAAGCTTACCGGCGGTTATTATTTGGAATATAATCACTTTAATATTGGTTATTGCTATGTTATTTGCCAAAATTAAATACAATCGGAGTTAAATCGGGCTTGCTGGGTAAGTTTTGGGAAATTGGGCACAAAACGTATTGACAATCGATGTTTTCGACTCTAAAATTATTATAGGGGTGTCGGTAGTGTTTGCCGGCGCCTTTAGAATTACAAAAATGTAAAAATATTGTACAATAGAAGGTGAGGGATACCGCTCCTCCGAATTTATCTTGCGGGGCGGTAGCTTTCTTGGACTTAAATGTCTTAAGGAGTTGTAAAGATGTCATTTTTAGAGAAGTTTGGGATTTTTTCCAAAAATGAAGCCGGGTGTAGCGGATGCAGTTCCGGACAGAGTTGCGGTGCCGGTTGCGGCGAAAAATGCGCAGCGGATGGGGCAAGCTGTGGGGATCAGCATTGTACGGTTTACAGGGAAGATTCTTCAGACGGAACCAAGAAATATGTTCCTGTTCCCGATTATCATAAAAATAAACTTTGTAGTCAACCTTTAACCAAAGGAGAGGTGTCTGATATGGATAAAAAAGAAAGAAAAGAAAATACTCCCGCAGATGAGAGCAGAAGAAATTTCCTTCGCGGTGCCGGTCTGATTGCCGGCAGTGCAGCGCTTTTGGGTGCAACCGGTTTGGCTGCATCAGGGTGCAGTGTATCGAATGAAGACGGCGAAACATGTACGACCACAACCGCCAAAACCAAGGTTGTAAACGACGTGGAATACTTAGGAGAGTGTGTCTGCCCCGTTTGCGGTGTTACGGTTCCCCACCCTAAAGGAACTCCTTGCAGATTGATTCCTTGCCCGAAATGCGGTGAAGGAATGGGGCGCTTGGCCTAGTTTCTGCAACTATTTAGATTAGTTAACAAAAACTCTCCCATGGCGGAGGGTTTTTGTTTTTTGGCATAAAATTCAAAGCGGGCTGCGCTGTGTTAAAACAATCAATACGTAATAAAAAGCCTCGAGATGTCTTTATAATGATGTACCTCGAGGCTTTTTTATCTTCGGATTAAGCTACTTGTTAGTCGGCGAGCTCAATGCCTTTTTCGGTAATTTTAAATTCCTCTCCAACCTTTTCGGCCAGGTCTGCCGTTACCATATCCCTTAGACCGCTTCTTACGCGGAATAAAGCAACTCCGGTTGTTTCGGCGACCTTTTCTGCGGAACTTACCCCGTTATCACGCAGGGCTTGCAGAACCTTTTTACCGGTTTGAGTCGGTTTTCCGTCAGGGCTAACACAAGCCATAATGTATCTCCTTTGAACCTATTTTATAAATTCTTCTTGCAAAGATACCAATCGACACATTCGTAGTCAGACTGTTTAACTCTTTCTTCGGCTGCTTCCTGAGTATTCGGCGCCGGTATGATAACCTTGTCGCCGGGGTTCCAGTTGGCAGGGGTCGCAACACCGTTCTTGTCGGTGGTCTGCAAAGCATCAACAATTCTGAGAATTTCCTGCATATTTCTGCCCGTGCTTAACGGATAATAGAGAATAGTTCTGATGACATGCTTATCGTCGATAATAAATACGCATCTAACGGTTTCGGTTTTGCTCTGACCGGGGTGGACCATTCCGTAAGCTGTTGAAACTTCTTTGCTAAGGTCGGCAATAATTGGGAACGGGATTTTAACTCCGGTTTTCTCTTCGACATTTCTGGCCCATGCGATGTGAGACGATAAACTGTCAACGCTAAGCCCTAAAAGTTCTACCCCGCGCTTTTGCAGGTCAGGATAAATTTCGGCAAAGGCAATAAATTCGGTGGTGCAGACGGGCGTAAAGTCCGCCGGATGTGAGAACAAAATAATCCAACTGCCCTTGAAATCATCCAGTGTAAGGTTCCCATGTGTCGTTTCAGTATTAAAATCGGGAGCCTTGTCTCCTAACCTCGGTAAGCTGATCGAGGTGTCCTTACATTCTTCCATTGTATCCCTCCTATAATAATATTTAGTTATACCTAACATTCTACATTCAAAAGCGGCATGCGTCAATAACTTTAGTCACATTTTTGCGGTTTTTTAATATTTTCTTGTCATATTAGCTACTTATACTAAATACAGGTTATAATAAACACATGGAAACACAACCTTTATTAAAAGTTCTTACCGGCGCGGGGATCGGCTCGCGCCGCAAAATGTCAGAAGCAATCAAAGTCGGGAGAGTCACCGTAAACGGAGTGGTAATTACCGGCTTTAATTATGAGGTTAACGTCGAGAAAGATAAGATTTTTGTTGACGGAAAACCAATATCGGCGCAATTACAGAAAATGATTTACATAATGCTCCACAAGCCGGCCGGAGTTGTTAGTACCGCCAGTGATGAACTGGGGCGGCGGACGGTTCTGGATTTACTGCCCAAAGAATTTAGAGGGTATCGCCTGTATCCGGTTGGCCGGTTAGATAAAGACAGTACGGGCCTCATACTTTTAACCAACAACGGAGAACTGGCAAATCGTTTAACGCACCCGCGCTTTGAAAATGAGAAAGAGTATGCCGTTACCACTAACGCCCCGATGAGGATAGCAGAAATCCGCCGTCTTGAAAAGGGGATTATGCTGGAGGACGGGATGACCTATCCGTCAGTAATAAGGCCGCTTAAAGGCGGGGATTACAGCATTACAATTCACGAGGGCAGGAAACATCAGGTACGGCGTATGTTTGAAGCGATGGGTTATTCCGTTAAGGCGTTAAAGCGGATTCGGATGGGCAGTTTGGAGCTGGGCACTCTGGCGGTGGGCAAGGTTAGGGAATTAAGGGAAGACGAAATGGAAGCGCTGGTTAGCTTGTGAAGTAATCGTAATCTATCTTTTTTACTTCATAGTTTGCTAATACATTCACCCCTACATTATTTTCTATCATCAGTTCAGCTAACCGCTCGCCATCGATTAGCACTATTTTGGTATCTATGCGCGAGACATATTCTTGTGCTTCCTTTGAAAAGGACGAAGTTGTTATGAAAATGCCTTTTCGCGCTTTCTGACCCTGTAAAGCGCCCGCAAACTTTTGGATTTCAGATCTCCCGATTTTGGTATTATCCCATCTTTTGGCTTGGATGTAGATGGTATCAAGTCCAAGTTTATCCTCTTTTATAATACCGTCAATACCTTCATCTCTTGGTTTGCCGATAGCTTCCCCAGCGTCTTTTCTGTTGCCTCCATAGCCCATTTTGACCAGTAGATCAATCACTATTTGCTCAAATAAGCTTGGCAGTCCGGTTTTTATTTGGTTCAAAACCTCATCGGCCAGCTCTTTATTTAGGTTTTGGTAGGCATTTTCCAGTGTTTCTTCCGGTGTTTGTGATTGGTTATCGCATTGCATATCATCTTTTTGTTTGGTGGTTTTTAGCTTCGTGGTGGATATGAAACGAGTAAACTCGGGATAATTTCCCAGAAGTTGAGCATCAATTTGGGGTGGGTTAAGCTTTAATAACTCAAGTCCTTCGTTGGTAATTGAAAAATAGCCACGTCTTTCGGATTTTAATAAACCTGCTTTATACAGATAAGTACGAGCCCAGCCCACACGATTATAAAATAACGGCTGTGTTCCGCTTAGTAGTAATTGTTTTTCTTCTTCGGGCGTAAGCTTGAAATAAGTTGCCAAGCTATCAACAACACTACGGAGGGAATACTCTTCTCCGTTTTTCACATGCTGCAACAATGGGAGCATTATGTTTTGAAAACCCGGAATTGCCATTTAGCCTTCCTACGATTGTTTAGCTTTGGGTTTGTCTATCTTGAGCATAATCTACACCTTAAGCATAACGATGTCAAATAAAAATACCCCATCTTTGTCAGACGGGGTACGGAATTGATGCCCAAAGAACAGTATAGATTACAGCAAGCCGATTAAAGTGTGCCTGATACAGCGCACCTTATAAGCCGCATCTTCCAAATCATCTTCGATTTTGCCAAGTTCTTGGAGTAGATTCTTGCTGGAAGTGGCACTCGGCAACTCTCCGCTCTGGTTTAAGGCGGTAAATCTCGGCAATAACTCTCTCAATTTTTGGCTGGCGGCAACATATTTGGTGGTTAAATCCTTATACTCGCTGAAAAGATATTCTGATACCCTCATTTAGTCCCTCTTTAAATATATACTTTAACGTATTTATATTAGCTAAAGAACGCCAAAATGTCCAACGCCTGCCGTGGCTGTTCGAAAATCAATGTCTTTTTTATTTTTTGGCTCGGAGTGCGCGGTACGGTCGCTTAGAATTTCGTATGCTATAATCAGATATAATGAAAATGCGGTTAATATGGGCAATAATAAGCATATTTGCCGAAGAAGCAGCCATTTTAGCGGTTTGCTTGCTTGTTTTACCGCGTTATAACATTAATATTCATATTGCTGTTGTTGTGCTTATAATGGTTGCGTGGTTGGTCTTGTCGGTGCTGTTATACCAAGCGGGCAGCCGCGCTTTGTTAAAGCATCCGGTTAATGACCCCGAAGCGATTATCGGTAAACAAGGGGTTGTGGTTCAGGAGATAAATCCCCAAGGGTTGGTTAAAATCCAAGGAGAACTGTGGGGGGCTAATTCCGAAGAAAAAATCGATGTCGGTGAGAAAATAACGGTTATCGACTGTACCGGGATTAAACTTACGGTTATCCGCTCCGATTCTCAGAAAAATTCATAAAAGCAAATCTTGTTATTTTATTTAACTTAAAACTTTTTGTAAAAATGTGTGGTTTTCGCTGTTTTTAACCCCAAATTAACAAAAATTAGCCCTTAATCTTTAATAAACAAAAAAAGTTGACCTTATTTAGCGCATTATTTCCGCCGAATACGAATATTATGTTATAATTTAGGCTCAGGTATTTGGAAAAAGTAGAGGACAGCAAGATGGAAATCATTCCGGCAATAGATATCCGCGGCGGTAAATGTGTTCGCCTGTATCAAGGTGATTACGGCATGGAAACCGTTTTTTCCGATGACCCCGTAGGTATGGCAATGCAATGGCAATCGCTGGGTGCTTTACGTTTGCATGTTGTTGACCTTGACGGGGCTGTTTCCGGTGAATTGGAAAATCTGCGCATTATTTCGGAAATTGCCAACTCGCTCCTTATTCCGATTCAAGTCGGCGGTGGTATCCGCGACATGGACTCCATCGGTAAGCTGTTATCATGCGGTGTTGACCGCGTTATCCTTGGTACGTCCGCTGTCGAAGACCCTCAAATGGTTGCAGAGGCCTGCCGCCGTTACAATAAATCCATTGTGGTTGGGATCGATGCCAGAGACGGGAAAGTGGCAACCAGAGGGTGGAAATTGGATACCGGACGTGAGCCGGTGGAATTTGCGCGCGATATGATGAAATTGGGTGTCAGAAGCTTTGTTTTTACCGATATCCGCCGTGATGGTACGCTAACCGAACCTAATTTTGTAGCCCTTTTTGAACTGATTAATTCGATTAAGGCTTCTGTAATCGCCTCCGGCGGGGTCGCTAATATTACGCATCTGAAATTACTTAAAAAAATCGGGGCTTCGGGGGCGATTATTGGCAAAGCACTTTATACTAAAGATATCAATTTAAAACAGGCGTTGGACGAACTGGATAAATAAAAACGGTTTCAATCTGTCCGGCGCCAAACACAAATAATAAGTAATTGAAATTATAAACAGAAGGAGAAAATATTTTGGCAGACAATCTTAAACTTGATCCGCAGGGGCTGCTTCCGGCAATTATTCAGGATGCCGATACCAACGAGGTGTTAATGCTTGGCTATATGAATCCGGAATCTTTTGAACTGACCCGCACCAAAGGCGAAGCTTGGTTTTACAGCCGCAGCCGCCAAGAGCTCTGGAACAAGGGCGCTACTTCCGGTAACAAATTATTGGTTAAAGAAATGTGGTTAGACTGCGATAACGACACCGTTCTCGTAAAGGCTAAACCCTTGGGGCCGGTATGTCACACGGGCGAGCGAACTTGCTTTTTTACAAAAATCGAAACAGATTTTTAGTTTTTGATTAAAAATAAAACGGAAACAAAAAAGAGGCAGATTATTTAATCTGCCTCTTTCATTATACCTTTTTTGCTTTGCTTTATTTTCTGTTGTAACGCTGATTGAAGCGTTCAACACGGCCGGCGGTATCGATAATTCTGCGTTCGCCGGTAAAGAACGGGTGGCACTTGCTGCAAAGCTCAACTTTCATTTCTTTTTTGGTTGAGCCAAGTTCAAATTCATTCCCGCAGGAACATCTAACCGTTGCATCTGAATAATAAGTAGGGTGAATTTTTTCCTTCATAATTATTTAACCAGTGTAAACACTGACCTTCCTTCTTTTATCGGTTGCCGGTTCGTATTTAACGACACCGTCTATTAAAGCGAAAAGGGTGTGATCCCTGCCAACTCCGACGTTATTGCCAGGTTTGATGCGGGTTCCCCTTTGTCTTACTAAAATGGTGCCGGCATTTACCTTTTCATCGGCAAATCTTTTAACGCCCAGCATCTTAGGTTTGCTATCGCGACCGTTGCGTGTAGAACCGCCGCCTTTTTTATGAGCCATTTAAAACACCCTCCGGTTGAACAATCTCACCAATAGACAGCTCGGTATACATTTGGCGATGGCCTGTTTTCTTGCTGCTTCTTGTCTTGTTCTTGTACTTAAAGACAATGATTTTTTTATCTTTGCCCTGACTTTTTACTTTGGCAACCACTTTCGCTCCCTCAATCGTGGGCTTGCCTACAATTTGTTGCTCTCCGGCAATCATCAATACTTTATCCAGCTCGACAGTATCGCCTTCGGCAGCGGTCATACGAGCAACTTTAATGCTCTGACCGGGAGCTACTTTATACTGTTTTCCGCCGGTTTCAATTATAGCGTAAATTTTGGTAAACCTCCCTCAATAAAACACTTCATTCTATCAGTTAGCAACGATTGGTGTCAACTGTAGTTTTGTTCCACAAATCGGTTACTGTTTTCTTTAAATCAATAAGCGGTATATCGGTATCAATAACAACATCGGCCGCCCTTTGTTTCTCTTCCGAGGGCATTTGCAGCTGCATTCGTTCTAAAATACTGTCCTCCGTCATCCCCCTTTTTCCCAGCCGTGCCATTACCACGTCTTTCGGGGCAACGGTGACCCAGATTTCGTTAACCCTCTCTCTCCAGCCGGCTTCGATAAGCAGGGGCGCTTCGATTACCGCTGTTTGAACACCCTTTTGGCGGTAATCTTCTAAAATCGCCTCTATGTTTTTGTAAATAACGGGGTGAACAAGCATATTCAGTTTTGCGGTTAGGGTAGCATCTTTAAAAACAATGTCGGCAAGTTTTTTACGGTCTATACGGCTTTTTGCGTTAAGCACTTGAGCCCCAAAGAGCGATACTACTTCCGCATGTACCTCACCGTCGTTTTCAAGCACGTCATGCCCGATTTGGTCGGCATCCAAAACGATAGCCCCCAGTTCCTTTAAAAAAGCGGCAACCGTGCTTTTACCGCTTCCGATACCGCCGGTTAATCCGATAACTTTCATAACTTAAACCTTTAAAATTCAACCCTCAAAACAGGCTGGCTTTACATAAAGCCCAGCATCTGGATTCCGCTTATAATCATGCTGACGGCGATTGCCGCCAAAAGTAAGCTAAATACCTTCGAAATGGCGCTAAGCCCGCCTTTACCCAAAAAGTGGCTTAACTTATTACCCGCCATGAAAATAATCCAGGCAATAAACATATTAACGGCAAAGGATAAAAGCACAATATAAAGAGGGAATTGCATTGCCAAAAGCAGCAGCGTTGCAATGGTTGCCGGCCCTGCCGTTAGGGGCGTACCGATTGGCACAATTGCAACCATTTCCCCTTTTTCGATATCCACCATTTGCCCGGTAATAATCAGTTTTATTGAAAGAACCAGCAATATTAACCCGCCGGCAATTGCAAACGCGCCGACCGAAATTCCCATTACGGTAAGAATAAATTGGCCGAAAAAGAGGAATGCCAACCCAACCGCAATTGCGGTTATGGTGGCGGTATTAATCATTTTGCGCCGTTCTCTTAAAGTCATTTCCTCGCCGAAACTGATTAGAATCGGGAGTGTCCCCAGAGCGTCTATAACAATAAAAAGCGGGACAAAAGTCAAAACAAAGTTGTGCCAGAATTCAGCCATTAAGTGAGTCCTCTGTAAAAATGCGAAATGATATAAAAATTATACCATATATTCGTTTTTTTGATTTAGCGGTAATTTTTACGGTCTCTTTAATTTTGCTCTCGGATTTTTAAAATTTCTACGTTTGCCCATAGATTTAACCCCGTATAAAATATTATTGAAACTCTGCTATAATATGCCTAACGTTACTTTTACCTAAGGAGCGAGGCTATGCTGAAAAAGATTTTAAAGATATTGGAGGAAGATTCACGAATTTCTCCCGAGCAGATTGCCACTATGTTAGGGGCTTCCGTTGAGGAAGTTACCTCCACAATCGCTAAGGCAGAAGAAGAAGGGCAAATCCTAAAATACAAGACGCTTATCAATTGGGATAAGATTGACAACGAACAAGTTTGGGCGTTAATTGAGGTTCAGGTTTCCCCGCAAAGAGATACCGGCTACGACGCCATCGCCGAAAAAATTTATCAATTGCCGCAAGCTATCAGCGTATATTTAATGTCCGGCAGTTATGATTTAGCGGTAATGGTTAAAGGCAAAACAATGCACGAGATAGCCAATTTTGTGGGGCAACAGTTGTCGCCGATTGAGGGCGTACGTTCAGCCGCTACCCATTTTATTATGAACAGGTACAAAGAAGACGGGGTTTTGTTAAACGGCGGCGAAGAAGTAAAAAGAGAACCAATGATCCTTTAGTAAAAATACTTTATAGTGGCAGGATAGATCATGGACAACGGTTTTGATGATAAAAGCAGCAATTTGATTGCAGACAGGGTTAAATCAATCGCCCCTTCGGGAATACGTAAATTTTTTGACCTTCTGAGTTCGATGGAAGACGTGATTTCACTGGGAATCGGCGAGCCGGATTATCCGACCCCTTGGCATATCCGTGAGGCGGCCATTAAATCGGTCGAAAAAGGGCTTACAATGTACACTTCCAATGCCGGTATGCCGGAGTTACGCCAAGAACTGTCGCATTATCTAAAAGGTCGCTACGGGCTTGATTACGATTGGAAATCGGAACTACTGGTTACGGTAGGGGTTAGCGAGGCTTTAGACCTTGTTATGAGGGCAATCCTTAACCCCGGCGATGAAGTGATTATGCCGGACCCCAGTTATGTTTCATACCCGGCTTGTGTTCATTTGGCGGGGGGTGTTAATGTTTTTATCCCGACACACGAAGAAAACAATTTTGAAGTTACCGCTTCCGATATTGAAGCGCGCATAACCCCTAAAACAAAGGCGATTTTATTAGGTTATCCCTCCAACCCGACGGGTGCGGTTATGCCGTATGAGAAGTTGGAACAGATTGCTGAAGTTGCCCGTAAACACGACATTTTAGTAATTGCCGATGAAATATATTCACAGTTGGTCTACGGTTTTGAGCAGACTTGTATCGCAACGTTACCGGGGATGCAGGAGCGCACGATTGTGCTAAACGGCTTCTCCAAGTCCTTTTCTATGACGGGGTGGCGTGTCGGATACGCCGCCTCTTGTAAACCGATTATTGCGGCAATGGGGAAAATACACCAATACACCATAATGTGCGCTTCCACTATGGCCCAGGTAGCCGCCTTGGAAGCCCTAAGAGCCGGTGAACCCGATGTTGCCGAGATGGTGGAAGATTATAACCGCCGCAGATTGGTAATGGTTAACGGATTGCGTAAAATCGGGCTTCCTTGCTTCGAACCGAAAGGCGCTTTTTATGCTTTCCCGAATATCAAAAGCAGCGGAATGGATTCCAAAGACTTTGCCGAAAAATTACTGATGGAAGAAAAAGTAGCGGTTGTGCCGGGGACGGCGTTCGGTGAGTGCGGTGAAGGGTATGTACGCTGTTGTTACGCTACTTCACTTAAGGAAATTGAAGAAGCTCTGGTTAGAATGAAACGGTTTTTGGAGCGGCACAGGGTTTAGCTGTTAATCTCTTTGATTGTTTTAGAATCTCGTTCGCCCTGAGCCTGTCGAAGGGTTTAACGAACGAGGAAAAACACGGGATTACTATTCAAGCCGTTATGGTTCGACAAGCTCACCACGAACGGTTGGAGCTCTCTACCTTGTCTTTGCGAGCATAGCGAAGCAATCTCATATAATCGTAAAAGATTGCCACGTCGTTCGCTGACGCTCACTCCTCGCAAAGACGTTTATTAACTTGTCATTCTGAGCTTGGCGAAGAATCTGGGGGTTGGCGGATAGTGTACCGTTCGGTAGCGGGTTTTACGATGGGGCATTGTCTCTTTTTTGATTCTGAGGGTACCTCATAGCCTGCATTTCTTATCCTCTTAGATCCTTCACTGCGTTCAGGATGACAAAATGAGATTGCCACGTCGCTCGCTAACGCTCACTCCTCGCAAAGACGTTTATTAACTTGTCATTCTGAGCTTGGCGAAGAATCTGGGGGTTGGCGGATAGTGTACCGTTCGGTAGCGGGTTTTACGATGGGGCATTGTCTCTTTTTTGATTC
>JBBAED010000013.1 GCA_041656115.1 Dehalococcoidales bacterium
CATACCCGCACACCGCGCAAACCTCATCAATCAGGCGCGATTTATACGCCTTGCCCGCCGTTTTATATCTGCGGCATTGAACCCGCAGATCCTGCGCTCTTGACTCCAGACTCATCGTTTTCCATCCCTCCAGCAACAGGGTGTCATCCTTATGAGTCAACGAAACAATCCGCCCCCCTCTGCGGCCCGTGCTTCGGTGTCTTTTTTTATGAGTCAATTCGCCTCTTTTATTTTGTTGCGGACTTGCCAGGAGAAAAATCGCCCGTTACGATTTTTTCCGTTGCTGACGGGTACGGTGAAGAAAGGGACAAATGAAAGCATGGATTATTGCGGGGATTGTTTTAACCGTCAGCAGTCTGTTTGCGGATGAGTCAGCAAAAAAGCAACTGCCGGATGAAACGGATTCATATCTGGTTACATCATGGGGACAGCTTTACGACGAATATATCTCATTTAGAAACCAGCATGGAAAAATCGTGCCGCCGTCGGTTTCCTATGAGGATGCAATTACTGGATTTTTTAAAAACGACTGGTCGTTTTTAAGCCGGAACTGGCATTTTACTTTTTCCGGCGGCACGCGGTATACATCGGCACTTCCAACCATGGGGATTACCGAGCCGGTTATTATTAGAATTTTTGAAAATCTACGGACTGCGGATATAATCATTCTTTCTTCACCGCTTACCGACGGTAAGGCGTTTAACGGTTCTGCAATTTTTACAGCCCCCGCATTCATGCCATACGAAGAGAGTTTTTCTCTCAGCAGATATTCATTCGATGAAATGGCACCCCGCCGCGTGCTTTTAGAACTGATTGTAAAGCCTGAGAGCTATCGGACGGCGGATTTATTAGCGGCGAGAGCCGAAGCAGAAGCGGCGGCGTTACGAATGGCGGCCATGCCTAAATCCGCGCCGGTGCCGAAAACCGGCATCTGGATGGAGTTTGATTTTGGCGCAAGTGCAATTAATGTGCATGCGTCCACCGGTTATGAAAAACAGATCGAAATTTATTCACGTTTCAGCCTGACGAACGGCGATTGGGCGTATTCAGCGAACCGCGTCGCCAATCTCACCTCGAACAATCCGGCGGCAGTGGTTGTTGATCTGTCCGGCACACAGGGGTTTTTCCTTGCCGGTGATGCAGAGATGGACAGCGATGGTGACGGTATTCCTGATGCACGAGAAATTTATATTCATGGAACAAACCGTTATCTGGCGGATTCAGACGGCGATGGGATATCCGATTATGATGAAATTTACCTGTATCGCACCGATCCGCTAAACAACGATGTCACCATGCCAGCAATCGTTTTGATGCCGTCAAAAAACACCATCATTTTTCCGTAAGGCGATGTTATGAGAAAAAAATTTAATGTTTTAAATAGGGAATACACGCAGTTTTTGAAAAAAATAATTTGCGGAGTATTAATCTTTTTTACTGCCGGAATTTCAGCTTTTGCCTGCATGGAGGAAATTTGGATAGATGGTTATTATGACGAAGTGTCGGAATGGGTGGATACAAGCTATTATGGGGTTATCGGATATGATTGGGAAGATGGTTATCTTGATCCGGAGTTAGGCTGGGTGGATGGCGGACTTGTTCCGGTTTATGGAATGATAGAAGATGGGTATTACGACACAACATATGTGTGGGAGAACGGATATTATGATTACCAGTGGAATAGTAATTGCGGAATTTGCGATCCCGGCGGCGGTGACCCTGGTGATCCCGGTGACCCCGGCGATCCCGGTGATGAAGATGAAGCGGAAGACGAAAAAGAGAATGAAAAAACATCAACCAAAGAGCCGATTGATGTAAAAACCGGAAATAATTATTTTACCGAATCCCGGATTCATATTCCCTGTCCGGGGATTTCGTTACGGTTTGACTTAAAATATCAGAGTGTTAACAGCATGATGGTCGGCGTGCTGGGCAAAGATTGGCTCCATTCATATGAATGGATGGTACAATTATCTAACGACTGGGCATATGTGTTTACCGGCGAAGGACACCGGTTTAATTTTAAATCAGATGGAAACGGCGGTTATCTGCCCTCAAAATCCAATAACTGGACGTTTGAGCAAAACGCATCCGGTTATATTGTAAGACAGCCCGGTGGTCTGGAATACTGTTTTAACGGAACCGGCTGGCCGGTTTCAATTCGGGATGCATGGGGCAACCAAGTTGCATTACAGTATGATACCAATAGCTGCCTTGAACGGGCAGTTCATTCCACCGGACGGCAGATCGAATTTACACATCAATGGATTTCTGATCTGGAAAGCTGGCGGCTCCATACTGTTTCAGTTCCCGCCGGACAGTCTTTATCATTTTCATATAACAGTGACGGACAAATGGAATCCGTTACGGAACAGGTCGGAACAAACTCGTATTTATCGACCTACAATTATCATCAGGGCTTTTTGATAAACAGGATAAATAAAACCGGCGTCATGTACCATTACGGATACAGTGATCCATCAGGGAACCCCACCGGGGGCAAAGGCACATGGCTTATGGCGGATGGATGGAATGAACATACTGTAACTTATCTCAGTGAAAGCGAAACAGACGTCCGGTATGTCCATACATGGGATAATGATGCACAGATATACCGCTATTCCTGGAATGATCAGGGAGAACTAAATGCAAAATACGGACCGGTGGATTCAACAAACTCCATTTATCAATCCGGGATACGTTATACCTACGCATCCAACGGAAAGGATGTAATAAAAGAAGAACTGTTTGATGGGAATGATGCAACATGGACAACGTGGAAGTTATATGATGAATACCACAACGTCACCAATTATTCCGTTGCGTATAATTCATCCAACCCGGTATTTATGCACTCAATCGAATATGATCCGATTTGGCAGCAGCCTGTTCAAATAATCGATGAGTGGGGCAAACGGACAGAAATTGTTTATACCAACGGACTGCCGTTACTTAAACAGGTATTTCATTCCGGCACACAAAGCTATGACACACTGTTTAACTATACAACAAATGGATTGATTTCATCGTTTGTCAACCCGAATGGAAATGCGGTTACATTCGAATATGACGATAAAGGTAATTTAATAATTTCTGCCGCATCGCTGGGGCCGGTCGTCAGTAATACGTATAACAGTCTGGGATATGTGGTTCAGACGGAAATACTGGCAGAAGATGGCACTTCCATCGGACGGATTACACAGCATGAACGTGATTCGAAAGGACGTTTGACACAAACCATATATGCCGACACATTGACATCATCTATTCAATACAATGCACTGGACTATGTAACACAGACGGTTGGCCGCGCCGGGAATGTGACAGATTATACCTATGCCCCAGGACGGAAACTTACTTCGAAAACCCGTTATCTTGAACAAAACAATACGAATATTCCGGTGCGAATCGGGTACGACTACACCCCGCAGTTTAATACGACCCGCATCCTTGAGTCGCGCGGACGCTATGTCGAAGAATATACACGGGATATTCAGGATCGGATGACATCCGTAAAAAATCTTGAAGATCAAACGATGCAGATTCAGTACGGCATCGGAAACTTTGTAACCAATGTCATTCGTTACGATGGCTCGCGTGTTGAAACGGCGTATGACACGGCTGGACGTCAGTCGTCGGTAAAATATCTTTCCGCTAATAATCAGCAACTGGCGCAGATTTCTTATTCTTATTATCCTGCCTGGAAAGAAACATACGTCTCTGACGGATATAGCGGATTCTACAATTATCTCGACACCGCCGGGAGGTCCGCCTGGGTGGATGCATATTACGGCCCAATTTGGCTCGGCTGGTCTACGGGATATGATCCGGCGGGAAATATAACCAGTAAAAATATTTACAATGAATGGTCTGAAAATGACACCTGGGTTTATAACAATTTCAGCACCGGATACCGTTACGATACGGCAGAACGGCTGACCGGAATTTCAGCCACAGTGGATTCCGTTAATACACAGAACTTTGAATACGGTTATTCACCGGTGAACGGGCGGATTTCATCCGTCACCAATGCAGAGTCCGGCTTAGTGACAACGCATGCTTACAGCATTATGGACTGGGTAACGAACATCACTTATAGAACACGATCCGGAGCCGTTATCCGTTCCATCAGCTATCAGCGCGATGCGCTGGGCATGATTACGAATGTAACCATTGGAGATGGCAGTTCAGAGTTGTCAGTTAAACGCTATCAGTATGATTCGTTAAATCGTTTGATTCGTGAAAGTTCGTTTGATTCGTGGGCTGAATATTCCTACGACTTAGCCGGAAACCGTCTGATAAAGTCAAAAACTGATAACGGAGAACCGATAACCGTTAACTATGTTCTCGGAATCGGTGACCGTTTAGCATCATGGAGTGCCGTGGTTACAAACCAGATTGGAATTCCACAGAACATAACCATAACTGGTTATTCCTCAAAACCGATCGGTACGAACGATCTCTGGGGTCAGCTTTGGGTCAGTAATTCATTAACTCAGTCGTCCGCCGTACCACAGGTCGACGGAACTGATTTTACAGCAACCAATTTGCAATTCGGAGTTGGTTCCCAGCAGGTTGTAGCGGCGATTTGTGATGCCGCCGGAAATACCGGTTTCGCCACGAATACTGTAACTATAACGGTTGTGACCAACGGAACCTATCAATACGATGCCGCAGGCTGCATTACGAATATTTCATATTCAGGACTTGGAAATTACTCTGAAAATATCTCGTTAAACTGGGATGAACGTTACCGGTTGAAAGAAGTTCAGCGTTCAGGGTTTACCGTTCAATATGAATATGACGTTCTTAATCGCCGGACAAAACGCACGGTCAGCTCTGACCTCGGAACTCCGAGTTCTGAATTCTACATTTACGACGGCAATCAAATTCTCGCCGACATAGATGCGAACACCGGTGAACTGCTTCGCTCGTACGTTTGGGGCGTTGGTATCGACAATCTGCTCTCCATGACCGTTTATCCGCAAACGACAAACTCCACACCTCAAACTTATTATCCAATCAAAGACCCTTTGAATTCAGTCTTAGCGATGGTCGATGCCAACGGACAGATTATTGAATCCTACGAGTACGACGCGTGGGGAAGAGTTTTGGATATTAAAGACTCTTCCGGCACTTCAATCGGAAATCAGCAATCGTCAATTGGAAATAGATATTTGTGGCAAGGTCGCGAATATGATTGCGTGACGGGGCTGTATTATTTCCGCGCGCGGTGGTACGACCCGATTACAGGACGGTGGATGAGCAAAGACCCGATTGGAATCAGCGGCGGATTAAATCTCTATGCGTTTTGCGGAAATAATCCAATTAACGCTAGAGATCCGATGGGGCTGGACATTGCCTATCTAAATAATAGCGAGGGTGCTATCTTGGGCGCAGGGCATTCTGCCGCAGCTGTCGGTAACGACGAAACTGGATGGACATACTTTAGTTTTGGCATGGGAAATCCGTTTACCTCATCTGATAATTTAACTGTTGAAACATATGATACATTCAACGATATGATAGCGGCAAACCCGGAATATGAACGCTATATTATATATTCTACAAATGCCGACGCTGATACTGCGGCTATACGTGCGGGGAATTTATACGAGAATGCATTATATGATCTCGCTATCCAAAATTGTGATGATGTTGCTTCAAGAATACTGAGAGATGGAGGAATTGATGTTAATCATGGGCTGACGCCAAATATGACATTCCAAAATCAATTAAACCCATGGAAGACCGAATGAAAAATATAATTCAGTGTTTAATTATAGGTGTATCTCAATTTATAGGATCACGTATTGGCGGTTTATGGTTTTTTATTTTCACTCCGTTTCCTTTATTTTTTATTTTACAATTCATCCCAAAAAAATATGAATGGAGAAATGTCCCATTTAGTTTATTTCCACTAGCACTTTTATTGCTGGATTTTATAGTTTTTTTACCTCCTCGGATTAAAAAAGGAATGACGTTTAAAATGTATTTTTATGATTTTTTTGAAGCATTTTTGATGATTCTTTTTCTTGCATGCTTACAGTGGGGAATACTAAAGCTTTTGTGGTTAAGCCAATCATTAATTGTAATATCAATTGATAGGTTTTTTAAAAATAAAGAACAAAGATAAAACCCGACATACTATAATCTTCCAAAAATATTAAATCGTGTTTTGATAAATATAATATTGAGAGCTTGGATGAAATACTTAACAACTTTATTCCTTATACCTTTTATATTAACCGGATGTATTTTAAAATATGAGGATGTAAGCAACGAGCCTGAATACAAACAGTTACTAAATACTCGTTATTCACTGAAAACGCGTATGGTCATTAGTGGAATAAATCTACCGCCTGGATATGGGAAAGATATAAATATTTATGTTGTTTATCCGCTAGTGTCAGGAAGAATCACAGGACCAAAAATTATTTCTGAAGAGATTTTACATTCTAGTACAATTATAGAAGTGCTGGGTGTAAGGAAGAGTGTGAATCATATTCCTGGATATCAATCCATCGATGCGATTATTACAGTGTACCCATACGAAAAAGCTACAAATGTTCCTGTTGTGATTGATTTGAGATATCTTCAATCAACTAATTATGTGCAAAAATTAAAATAAAATACTAATTATATTATACCACATGATATGAAGAGAAAATTATGAACAAAATAATATTTTTAAATGTCGGGTTTATATATTTTTTATTATTAACCGTATATGCAGAACCTCAGCCACGAACAGCACCACGTATTTTTAAAAATCAAACCAATACATTAGTTCATGCACCTCAATTTTCAAATTCCAGCACAAACCATGATGCGCGCGCACAGCGTTTACTTGATCAATTAAACGCGCAGACTCAAATACAGGAAACCGACGCTCAACGCCTTGTCCGGCTGCAGAAAGAGCGCGCCGAAATTGTCCGTTCAATCTCTTTGACGCAACAGCGCATCAATCAAAACGCGAATCACGTTCATTCAGAAGCCTGTTCGCATGGACATAATCACAGCCCGAACAGTAATTTTGCTTTACAACGCATGCTCCAGCAACGACAGGCAGACCTGGCCAAAATTGATCAGGAAATTTCAAAATTACAGGCACAGTGATTGGTTAGATTACCAAAGCGGATTGTTTAAGCATCCCTTTCGAAATCCCGTACTTATCGTGATAATCTCGAATTTCCGCCCGGTGCCGTTTGCTCAACTTGGCGTTCCGCATAAGAGGTTCGAGCCAACTTTCAAAATTCTCGCCGCCAACCGCCACTTGAACTTTTTTCATCGATGAAACAACGGCTTTTTCAAGCCATTCTTTTGTATTATCAATCGACTTAATACGTTGAGGGTTCCGCAGTTTAACACACCCTAGAATATCTACAATCCGTTGCCACCAGTCGAGCCGCTCCATGCGGTCAAGGTGCGTCCCTTTGCGGTTCACAAAATCAATCGAACCGCCAATGATTGCGCCGATCATTCCGGCAAAAGTTTCTAAATCCGGCGCACTGCACAGTTCCAGAAAAATCGTTTTCGCTGTTTGCTTTGTAAATTCCACTTCCCAACGCACACAATCCATTTCACCTTTTGATTCAAGGTTTTTATCGTAACAACGCAAATAGCGTCCCGAACCGTTTTTGCCGCGCTGTCCAAAATAAATTCCGTCATTTAAAAATTCACCGGACACGCGTCGTTTCTGTTTCGGTTCCCAGCATTTAAAGCCAGTAAAATTCGATTGTTCCGCGATTTTCGCAACGTCATGCGGCATTTTTATTTTTTCAAAATCATTAAAACAAAGGTCTATGCGCGTTGTACTGAACTCAAACGTCTCATTTAAATCGCGCATAAGTCGAAATAACCCGTTCGCGCTGAACGCACCTAAAGACTGTCCGCTCAATTGAACCGCAACGCGGTTACGGTGCATATTCCGTTTTTCCTGATCGCTATCCCAATACATTGCAATTCCATACGGATGCCATTTGCAATGTCGGTCATAGCAAAAATATCCATACGTAAAAACTTCCGGTTTGCCGCCGCACATTTTAGAAAAATAATCAAACAGCAGTGCCGATTTTTCAAATGGCACTGTTCCCTGCAACCAGTCAACGCCGACAGAACCTGAAAAATTTTCTAAGTCAAAATCCTGTTTTTGGCAATTATCCCCCCCTAATAGATAAGGGGGGGACGGCGCACGGCATTCGCCGTGCAAAGCAAAAATGCCGCTGGGGTAACGCTCACGGGACGCTTCGCGCCCGTTCGTTCCGTCCTGCGGACGGGAGTTTTCCGCTTTGGGCGGCAAAGAATACGACAGAGAAGAAGAAAAAGGCGGCACACCGCCTTCTTTACCGCTCCGAAAGCGCTCCGGTTGCTCTCCAGCAGAGCCGTATCCTCTTTCGGACATTTTCGTCGGAAGTGTGCCGCCTGAAATCATTGCGTACCCCCGTTCGCCTTAACGAGCGTGAGAAGCGCGTCTTTTAGAGACTCATTTAGTCCGTCCCACGCCTTTACAATAAACGCCAATCGTTTATCCTGTGGACAGTGTGAGGGGCAGACAGTGCATTTGGAGCAATGTTTGCAGGGCTTTGAGTGAGTTTTCGAATCCCTCTCTCTCCGCCACTTATGCTCCACTCACTTTCACCAGAACCGCACCGGATGGTTCGAGATTAGGGCGTGTTAACACTGTTGCATTTCATGCCGGGATGCCGTAAAAATGCCGCATGAAACTTACGCAGGAACAATATAACCGGATTGCCGATGTGTTTCCGACGCAGCGCGGCAATGTCTCTTTGGATCATCTAACCGTGATGAATGCCATTCTCTATGCGCTCGAAAACGGCTGTAAATGGCGGGCACTGCCGGCGGAATTCGGTAAACTGTTTAGTCCCACAGTGTAGTGGAGTGATGTATAACCAGCTCCGTAGGGATGAATTATGGGACAGATATTACACGGGTGCGCCGAACGATACAACATCGTCAAGAGAGCCTGAATGTTCTGGCACAGCAGTACGGTATTAACCCGAAAACCGTAGCGAAATGGCGACAGCGCACAACGGTACAAGATGCCCCCCGATGGGGCCCAGGCAACCCCGCTCAACAGTGCGGAGCAAGCAGGAAGAGGCTATGCTTTATGTCCGGATCGACGCCATGTCACTGGACAGCACCAGCGTCCGGGATCACCCGGGCGCCGGCGGGGCGTTGAAAAAAACAGCCCGCAAGCCATCGGGCGGTCACGGGGCGGACGAACTACAAAGATACATCTGGTTGCCGCAACTGCTCGTCAGGCAGTAATTTTCTGCCTGTCTGCCGGCAACGAGGGTGACGCGCTGCGGGGCAGAGAATTGCTGATGCGCATGGGCAGAATCCCGGAACCATGCCATCTGCTTATGGATCACGTGTATGAAGGGGATGAAACCCATGAACTGGCTCAGGCGCTGGGGTTTATACCTGTTGTTCCGCCCAGCCCGAACCGGAAAAACCCATGGGATTACGATACAATAATCTATAAAAGACGTAATGAGGTTGAGCGACTCATCCGGCGGGTGAAATCCTGTCGCCGGGTATTTACCCGGTATGACAAACTGGACATTATGTTTTTAGGATTCATTGTCTTCGCGTTCATCGTGGAATTCTTACGCTTGTGTTAACACGCCCTAGTTTAAACACCGAATATCAGGAGTTTTCAAAACTGGAGTTGAGAGGATAAGACTTCACGGAACCCCCTGTCACTATTGAATAAAATTGCTATTCAAAGTGGCTCCGGCGGCTGGGCTCGAACCAGCAACCAAGTGATTAACAGTCACCTACTCTACCATTGAGCTACGCCGGAATTAAGAGGTGATCAAGGTATAGAAATAGAAAATGAAGTCAAGACCTCCCTCGAATTTTTATTTATCCCGAATTGACTCATAAAAAAAGACACCGAAGCACGGGCCGCAGAGGGGGGCGGATTGTTTCGTTGACTCATAAGGATGACACCCTGTTGCTGGAGGGATGGAAAACGATGAGTCTGGAGTCAAGAGCG
>JBBAED010000014.1 GCA_041656115.1 Dehalococcoidales bacterium
ATTAATCCGAATGCCGCAAGCACGCCGAGTTTCCAGATAAA
Source organism: Dehalococcoidales bacterium (assembly GCA_041656115.1). Taxonomy (NCBI): domain Bacteria; kingdom Bacillati; phylum Chloroflexota; class Dehalococcoidia; order Dehalococcoidales; species Dehalococcoidales bacterium. Next base: position 42 of record JBBAED010000014.1, read on the forward strand.
GGCGGTAGTGCCGGCCAGTATCGATGCCGTATCAAATAGGTGGGTTATCGTCGTATAGTTAAAAATATTCATCGTATCCATACGCACAAGACCGGGCATAGCGGACGAGCCGAATAATCCGAGGATTGTCGCCACAAGGAAATACATACTTAATCCTCCGCCGGCCGCCATCGCGTGTTTACTTCTGTTGAACCATGCGGATGCAAAGAAGCAGATACCTGAAAAGGCAAACATTGTGAAGAATGAGCCGACATTCAGAAGCAGCATTTCCGTATATGATAGAGAACTTGAGCCTATTATTGCAAGCGACGCTAAACCTGTAGCCGTAGTCAATAAGCACATTAAAAACAAGGATGAAACCAAAAATGCCATTTGCGTTAAAGTAACGGCGTTTCGTTTAGTGGGCGTGGAAAGAATATACGCCATCGAGCCGCTGTCTACTTGCCCGGCTATCAAGGAGTTAGACACCATTATGATATAAATTACCGGAAGCAGCAATCCTGCGATTTTGAAGAATATCGAGCCAGTCAAAAGTTCCGCAAGGTCGAGCTTTTGCATATCGGCAAGGCTTTCTTTTACATTGTCGGGGAACCCGTCCATTACGCTGACGGACAGTTTCCCGATAAGCGCGTTAACCTCTTCCGAATCAAGCTGGCTCAAGCTTTGACCGGGATAACGCACTGTTACTTGCGCGCGGAAATTGAGTACTGCCTCGCTTGCTATTTCTGATATTTTATCCTCTGTAAAACCGTATTCCGCAAGTGGTTCGGACATAAGCTCCTTCATTGCCGATACAACCGTTAGAGACGCGAACTCCTGCGAATTCAAACCAGATTGTGCAACATACGAATTTAGTGTTGCGAGAACAAACTCTTTTGCCGTATCCGCTTCCTCTTGCGTGTTGGTTTCTAAGATACTGTTGTAAAGAGCGTCCGCGATCGTATTAATCAATACCTGTCCGCCGATTTTCTCCGGGGTAAGATTGGCATCCGTATTATATGCGTAGATATTCAAAAAGCTCTCTACAAATCCTTTTTGTTGCTCCGGGGTACTTGAAACTATAGCGTTTATAACAGACTGTTTATCCTCATCCGTGGGGTTCGGATACTGGTTTATGGCATAATTATAACCTCCGGCAATCTGGGGTGTGCTTTGTGTTACCCCCTCGATCTGCCCGTCATATCCTTCCAGTGAAGATGCACCCATATAGTAATAGCTCATCGACGCGTCCTCAACCTGACTTTCTACGGCGTCTTTTACAAAAGAATCGCCGAGGGAAGTCATAATATTATTGACCGAATCCCTGCCTACAACCGTGAGGATTATTGCAAGCATAAAACAGGTAGCTATCGTAACGACTACCCAACTCACCCAGTTTGCCTTTATGGACTGCTTAAAAAGCGGCTTGCTGAACATTATATCTGTATCTCCTTTTTGTACTTGGATAAAGTCTTTTTAAAATGCTTTTCCAGCGTGTATTCGTTTTCTGTTATAAATTTAACTTCCAAGCCTATAAGGGCTTGCAAAAGTTTTTCTGCTTCGGTTTTTTTTATTTGAACCGTAACTTGGAAGTATTCGGGTTGGTCGCGGGTAATCACATAACCCTTTTCCTTAAACTTTCGATATTCATCCTCTTTGACAAACTCTATTTTATATTCAGTGTCGGGATTGGCCAAGATTTTTTGCATCTGGACAACCTCCTCGATCCTGCCGTTATGGATAAGCGCTACGCGGTCGCATAACTGTTCGACTTCGCCGTAAAGGTGGCTGCTCATGAGTATCGTTTTACCCTTTTGACGTTCCTTTTGAATAACGTCGACAAAGGAAATTCGCATAAGAGGGTCTAACCCGGTGGACGGTTCGTCCATAATCAATATTTCCGCATTATTCATAAGAGCTTCTACCAAGGCGGTTTTTTGCTTCATACCTTTGCTCATACGCTTTAAGTCTGCGGATAAATCAATTTGCAATATCCTTACCAGTTCTTTTGCGTATGTCAAATCCATGACTCCTAAAAATTCCGCTTGGTTCTTAATAAATACCGTGCCGCTGCCAAGATCGGGAAAGGCAATTTCGCCGGGAACATACCCCACATGTTTTTTGATTTTCTCCGGACTTTTCCAAGCATCAAAACCGTACACCGACGCACTGCCGCCCGTGGGCTGGACAAATCCCATAATGCTTCTTATAAGCGTGGTTTTACCTGCGCCGTTAGCCCCTACCAGTCCAAGGCATTCTCCTTTTTTTACGGTTAAATTTATATCGAAGATGCCCCGTCCGCTGCCGTAGTCTTTAGTGAGGTTTTTTAGTATAATCAGGTCGCTCACAGCATACCTCCAAAATCTTTATCCCCTACATAGTAGTTCATAAAGTAATCCTCCAATGTTTCCTTCTTGTGCGAAAATCTCTCAATGTCTGTAGAGGATAACCGGGAGATTACTTCATTTATTTTGCTGTCCTCACATTCAAAGGAAATTGCATACCTTTCTGCATCGGAAGCAACAATTCTCAAAACCTCATCCTTTTTGTTTGCTGTTATAAAAGCATTAAAGATTTTTCGGTTTTTAAAAACAACCGCATAGGTTTTTAATGTAGCGTGCTTGAGGTCGTTTGCTATAAATTCAGATACGATTACACCGTCCTTAATAATTGCTATCCTGTCGCAAGTCGCGTCTATTTCGTTGAACATATGGCTGGATAACATAATCGTCTTGCCCGCGTTTTTTTGCAGCTTAATAAAATCAATGAATACTTCCTGCATAACGGGGTCTAATCCGCTTGTAGGCTCATCTAAAATAAGCACATCAGGGTCGCCCATAAACGCTGTTACAATAGCCAGCTTTCTTTTGACGCCCAAGCTCATGCGCTTGGTTTCCCCGCTTGGGTCAAGCTCGAAAATTTCAAGAAGCCGCTTTAGCAAAGCATCCGACCTGATACCTTTCATTTTCATAATCATATCAATAAATTCCCAACCTGTAAGTCCCGCCGGCAACGCTATTTCTCCGGGAATATACCCTACGTTTCTAAGAATTTCCGAATATGCTTGAAAGGATTCTTTGCCAAATACTTGCGTGCTGCCCTTCTGCGGCTTGGAAAAGCCCATAAGATGCCTTATGGTAGTAGATTTTCCGGCGCCGTTCGGTCCCAAAAAGCCGTAAACCTCTCCTTTTTGAACCTCAAAACTCACGTCAAAAACGCCGCGTCCGTAGCCGTAGTCCTTTGTCAAATTTTTCACTGCGATTACATTCATTTAAGCTCCTTTACGAATTGATAAACTAATTGGGCTTATCAATCGTGTTTTAGTATCCTTTAAATCTTTACAAACTATTGGTGATTTACCTTCCGGCCTCGCCTGTAACGCTGTAAGAAAGTAAATTTTTTATATATACCATGACTTATACACTTGTGTAATTTGAAATTATTATATATAATATGATTAGGCTAAGTCAACTGGAAACAAAGCGGAAAATGCATCTTACACGAAGAAGGAGAATTGAGTAAATGTATAAAGAGCAGACAAACAAGGTTGCGATACGCACTCAAAACGCCGTAGCCGATGCCTTCTTGGATTTATTGCAGGAATATGATTATGAGGATATTTCCATAACAGAGATATGTAAACGCGCAGATATCGTGCGTAAAACCTTTTATAACAATTTTCAGTCTAAGGATGATATTGTCCGCTACCGCATCAACCACATATTTCAAGAATTAGAATCTACGGTGGATCTGAGGTATATGAGTGTAAAACGTATTCTCTTAATAGCATTCGGCTTTGTTATGGATTATCGTGAAGCCCTCTTATTATTTTACAGGAGAGGACTCCTCAACCGTTTTGCCGGTAAAAGCATTACGAGTTATATTACAAAAGACCATATTTTATCCAAATTGGATAAAGATACGATTGATCCCAAGGCGTATAAATATATCACGGCGCAAATCTCCGCCGTGATTATAAGCGTTATAGAAACCTGGATTGAAAACGATTTTGAAGAGTCGGTTGACTTTTTGGCAGGGCTTACAGAAGAACTAATGTATAAACCGAATGGTGCAAATAACTTATCGTAAACTTTATACTATTACGGTTATATTAGAAATTGTCTCTGGTGTCTTTCGTGCCGGTCAGTGCTTCATTAGAACAAACTCCTTACGGGCAATTCCCAATGCCTAAAAAAATGGCGTGAACTCCTCAAAGTTCACGCCGTTATTCTTTATAAGCTGTTTTTCCGCTTGCACTTGCCGTGACTGCCTTTTTCTCTTGTGGCATTGCACCGATGTAGTTGCACACAATTCTTATGTACTGCCTCTTTTCATCTGCCCAGTGCGAAAATCTCCGAGGGTTTACCATCACCGTTTCTCCGATTCCAATCCGCTCAATGAATTCGCTTACAACCTCGGCATTGAGTTCCTTAATCTCCGTGAACCTTTTAAACCCCCGCAGAAACTTGACAATGCCCTGTGTCTGTGCTTCAGCTTGCTCAAGCACGGAGGCGAAGGGTATTCATTTTTGCCGTTAATTCAATTGCTCCTGTTCATATTTGATGAGCATTTTAGCGAACCGCTCCGAACTAAGCTCATGACCCTGTATATAAGCGTGTCGATTAGGTGTTTGCGGTAACATGAATATAATCGCCATTGCGAGCGCAGACAAAGATGCTTTGAAAAACATGGCAATGAAAAAGCTACTGTTTTGACGATTAAGGTTAAGCGCGGTTTGCTTTCAAGTGGTTTGTTCGGTTTCGGAGTCTACGTCGATGTAATTCTCGCGGTAGAGTTTTTTGTATTGCGTCGGAGTGGTTTTGAAGTGCGCTTTGAACTGCTTTATGAATTGTGAGGTGGACGCAAAGCCGCAATTATAGGCAAGCTCGGTGACGGAAATGCTTGTTTCCTGTAATTGCTGTTTTGCGTGCATCAGGCGTTTGTGCAGAATATATTGCTTGGGCGAGATGCCCATTTCCTCTTTGAAAATATGGCGGAAACGGTGGTAGCTGTATTGCGAGATTGCGGCGAGCTGCTCCATATTGATTTCCGTCAGATAGTATTGTTGGATGTAGTTGAGCGCTTGTTTTATGTGCTCGTGTTTAATTGCCTCGGGGTTGGACGGCAGCAGCAGGCGTTCGATCTCTATCAAGATTTGTTTGACTATCATGTTGGTGACGAAGGCGTAATGATTGAGTTTAGACGCCATTTCTTCCGTCAGCAGCTCCAATAATTGTTTTACTTTTCCCGTTTGGTCGCGGTAGCGTCCGTTTTTCAGCAGAAATTCCGCCCCGTCATAATTGAAGCCGACACACACGATTTCCGAGGTGCCGACGGAATGGTCGTCGTGGCGGGCGCCGGGCTCGATAATCACAAAGTCATTGGCATTGTAGTTATGTTTTTTTCCGTCAATAAGGCTGAAGCCTCCGTTGTCGAAATAATAAACCAATTCGAAACAGGTGTGCGAATGTACGGGAGAAGAAAAGCCGTCCTCGTTTATCCGTCTTATATAATAATCAAAAGTGCACTCAAACATATTGAACCCTCCTTTCACGACTTTTTTGGTTTATTCTATTATAATAGCACTTTTTCGGTGTTTTTTCAAGATAATTACAAATAATAGCCATGAAACAAAAATTCCAGTTATCGGACAAAAGTCCATATTAGCCAAAAAGTTGTATTTCTTAACCTAAACAAGGTATAATTGATAATACACACATGTTATCATAAAAGCAGTTATCTGGAGATGAATTTGTGAGAATTTCTAATTGGAATTTTAAAGTAGTATTGATAATTATCCTGTGCGTAGCTGTCGCGGGGATATCAATAATGCCGTTTGTCGATTTTAAAAGTGACTCCGGCAAGATAAAGCTTATTGTGGATTTACACGGCTATACGCCCTCAAAAAGCAGAATCCCTACGGCGGAAGATCCCGATGTTTTCAATTCGACATACTTTATAGCCGAAGCGTTCATGGACGAAAATCCCGACGTTGAGATCGAATGGGCGTATACAAAGCCCGTCGGCGGTCTGGACGCGGAGATTGCACAGTGGTTTACCACCCAGATAGCGGGCGGCACGGTGCCGGCGATAGCGTTCAGCTGGGGTACGCGTTATCAGGAGCGCGACTGGTATCTGCCGCTGGATGACTATCTTGAAACCGAATGGACTTATTCCGACGATTACGATGTGTGGAAGGATGTGTTCCGCGATTATCTGTGGCAATCGGCGTCGGTGGTAAACGCCCGCGAAGAGATAGTCGGCTTACCGATAACGGTATTTCCCGGTTCGGCAACCGGATATTTTTACAACAAAAATATTTTTCAAGCAAGCGGGATAGAGAGTGTTCCGTTAACCTGGAATCAATTTTTGACCACCGCAAAAACCGTTAAGGATAACGGATATATAGGGGTTGCGCCGTGGTCGCTGTTTAATACCTCTACGATATTTGACGCGTGGGTATGGGGGTCTATCTTTTCGTCGTCGTTCGGCGGTTATGTCATGGAAACAAAAAATACCGATTACGACGGTAACGGCAGGGTCACCGCCGCGGAGGCGGCAAGGGCGTGTTTAGAGGGGCATTTTTCCACGACACAGCATGAATACGCGAAAGAAGTTTACCGCTTGCTAAAGGAATACTATACAAAAACGCTGGAGCCGTCATGGGGATCTATTGAGTATTACGGCGACTGGCTGGACGGCAACGTGGGCATGCGCGAGGAAGGGATTTGGGCGATACCGGTAGAAAACTCTACTCACAAGGAATTTGACTTCGGAGTTTTTGTCGCGCCGCTTATCTCTACCGACACCACGCCTTATGTAAACGAGATACAGTTTTCCAACGGCCCGCATGAACCCGAACCGGATTTGGTCGTCAATATTATGAAGTCGGGGGTGCAAGGCAAACCCGAGGTTTTGGACGCGGCAATCAGGTTCTTGAAGTTCTTAACGCAGCCCGATAACGTGTCGATGATTTGTCTGGAGAACGCAGGAGTGCTGGGTGCGGTTAAAAATACGGGGCATTCGGCACTCATCGATGAGTTTATACGCCAAAAATTTCCGATATCGCCCAAGGCGTCCTGGCCCAGCGGATTCACGGACGAGAACAAAGACGTTCTTAACAGAATGTTTGAATCGTGGCTGAACAACGCAATAACGGACGCGGAATTTTACAGGCGGGTGGACGATTTGCAGGTTGCAGGGGCAAAGGACTTCATCGCAAAGATGGGCATC
>JBBAED010000015.1 GCA_041656115.1 Dehalococcoidales bacterium
CTGACTTTTATGCTTCTATTATATCATTTTTTGTTACAAAATTCAACATTTTTACAACAAAAATCCGCCTTGCGGCGGACCTTTGTCTACAGTCTGAAGAGGCTGTGACAAAACAGCCTCTTTTATTTTTAATTATAAAATCCAATGTTGTTTAAAAAGGTTTCTGCCGCTTGCAGGGTTTGGGTTCTATGTGGCTCCTGATTGAAAAAGGAATGCTCCTGCCCCGCGTATGCCACAACTTGGCAAACGGAGCCCCTGTTTGTTGCCCGTGTTGCAAATTCGTTTATCTGGGAAAGGGGAACAACCGTATCGGCATCTCCGTGAAGAATCACCGTGGGCACAATACCGTTCGCCGACATTTGGTGGTAAGGCGAAATGGAATTGCCATAAGCCGCCGTAAACCGATTCTTGCCAAAGCCGTCCACCGTGTCCGTAACCGGGTTAAACAACACCAATGCTTTCGGTCTTGCCGTTAGGGCGGGGGTGATGTTTTCCATAGCTGTTGTCAGCGCCAAATGCCCGCCGGCGCTTCCGCCGCCGACCACCAGCTTATCAATGTCCGCCTTTAGCAAAACTGCATTATCCTTCACAAATTCCAACGCGTCGCAAACATCTTGTATACCTCTCAGCGTTGCAATCTGACCGGTTTTCGCCTCTAAAGTGTAATCAACCGTGATGGCGACAAATCCAAGATTTTTAAAATATTCGCATTGGTTATACATATTTTTAAGCTCGCCGCCCGTCCACCCTCCGCCATGTACCAAAACAATGGTTGGATTGCTCTGCATTGGGTTCTCAGGGGTAAACACACCAAGCTTTAGGTCTTTTTTATAGGTGTATTCCCTGTACAACCCATCCTTTAGCGCCTCGTTGATAACATCGGCAACCGCACCGCCCAAAAACTTCGAACCCTCCGGCTTGAAGTGAACATTTACCGGCTGTTGAATTGTGCTTAATTTGGGAAGCGCCAACGCATACAAATCATTGATTTCCACACCGTTTGACTGCATAACGCCTATGGCTGCGTTATTGTAGGAAATTGCATCTTCCGGCAGCCGACACGGCTTTACCCCTTGCGGATATGGTGTAGTTGCGGCAAAAATTAGCTTGGCGCCTGTTTCCTTCATAACATTCACAAGCTGTTGCAAGTTTTCGGCATATTGATTTATGTCGTTTACGGGGGGCATTGAAGGGTCATCCGACTCCGTTCCCATCCCGGGGGTAAGCCTCTTCAAATCGTGCAAACCCCAGTTGAAATGAATAATGTCCCACCTTCTGCTGCCCAACCAGCTTCTGATGTTAGCAACGCCCGTTCCGGAATCTGCGCAATTTACCGCAACAGAGCTGTTACCGGGCGAGTAAGGACGATATACATTTGCTTTTCCAGCAAGCGCATCTACAACATCAAAGTGATAGCCGATTGAAATTGAATCGCCCAAAAGCAAAACATTTTTAAGCGCAGGGTTTTCAATGACGCTGTATATGCCTCCGTCACCTTCTTCCTCCGCCGAGCCCGGCTCGAAATTCGCTGCCATTCCCACCGGTTTATGCAAAGGTTTTATGGAATTTGTATCCTCCCACAAAAACAAGTTATATGATTCGGCGTTATTATTTGTTGGCAGGCCTTCGCTAAGCGTTTCCACTACCTGCGAAGCGGGTGCAACAACTTCTTTAACGGTGATGTCTGTAATTCCCGCTCCGTCATATGCGGCAAGTATAAGAGAAATATTTTTATCCCCCCCGCTATTGAAGTTTGCATATTCTATCTCACATTCAATGCGATTATCGGATGTTACCCTTGATGTAACATCATACACCTCAAAATGGCTTATGTCAACCTGTTTTTTTCTGTATACACTTGGGTTTTCAGCATCCTGCGCCTTTATTATAAAACTGCTTTCTTTTACCCCGCTGTCAATATTTACAACCCCTCCGTCCATCGTCACGCCTTCAACGGGGCGCTCCAACGACCACACAATATTGCGATTTTCCATAACTTCGTCCCTTTCATTGTAAGCGATTGCCGTATAAATATTGCCGCCTGAAGGTCTTAGCATATTTTCCCCTTCGATTGCAATACCTTCAAGAGCCGCCTCTGAAAACATCGATATGTTATAGTTGTTGTATCCCCGTATGGATAAAAGTTCGCCAGCATAGTTACCGCTAATATTGTTCGTTACCTTCACCGTAATAAAATAGGGCATTGCGCTGGGATAGTCGGGCAGGTCGCTTAAAAGCTGTGTTTTTAGGTTTTCATCCGTCACTTTTAGCTTAAACTTAACCTCGTTGGGGCTTGATGCGTCGTACACCGATAAAATATTGCCGGCAAATTCGGAATCTCGTCTGAACACCTGAATTTCTTGCTCGCTTTCCAGCGGCTTACCCCTAACGGTATCTGTAAAGTTTCTGGTGTTAATATTAATTAGGTTTGTTGTGGAATTAAACATCACCATGCTTGTCGGTATGCTCTCTTGGGCAGGGTTCCCCCCTGTCAAAACTTCAACATTATCATCCGGCATGGCAGTTGTAGGGAATACGCCTGCACCGTTATTGATGGCAAACCTTTTTATTCCCGGCGCACCTTGATAGTTAATTTGCATAATCAGCCTTGTTTTGTCCCTTGTGTCAAATATATTTCCTTCGATGGTTATATTGTTATTTTCAAAATATTTATTTGTAAGGTTCTGCCCCTCGGCGTATATCGCCGCCGTCCTCCAGTTTTTGATTTTGTTTGCCGTTATTGCAACATTATCAATTTTCCACGGAATGTTGGGCACAACATTTGCATTCATTCTGTTTGCCACCAAACGTATGTGGATGGGATACATGCAATCGACAATTGTATTCCCCGAAATAACGGCGCCGCTCTCGCCGGTTGATTCTCCAATCATGATGCCCGCACCGGAATTTGAATAAATCAGGTTATCGATAAAATAATACGGACCATAGCTTATTTCGTAAAAAAGCCCCGTACCCTGAACAGGGTTTGAAAAGCCGTAGTTTGCAAATATTATGCAGTTTGAAACGGTGCAGTTTTTGTTGTCAATGTCAAACCACACACCTCTGCCGCAATTGTTATAGCTTACAAAGCCGTCAATTAGCGTATCTTCACCCCGAGTAAACTTGGTGCCGCCCGCCTCCCAATCCACCGCCGCAAATCTAAAATTATTATTTACAGTAGTGCAATCAAGAATTTGGGCGCCCTTTGATTTAAGGCTTTTCCAGCCAAGCTGACCGCAACTGTCGGCAACGCAGCGTATAAAGGCGTTATCGTAAACAGGCTCATCATCTATCCCCCTGTTAACGCCAAAGCCAATCCCCACGCCTGTGCAGTTTTTAACAAGTATATCTTCAAAACTGTTGTATGAGCCCCTTGAATCAATCGCGGCTGCCTGAGGGAAGTTTGCATAGTTTTTGCAGGCAAAACCTTTTATATTCCAATGGTCGGCGTCGACTGACAGCCCTTTGCCATATATCGCCGATTCAACCTCTCCGTCGCCCGGCGCTTTGTTGCCCGGCAACCGAACATAAAGCCTTCGATTATCCTCCGACCAATCTACATAAAAGCTGCCTTCCTCCAAAGCCGAAAGATTGGTTCGCATTACCAACAAATTATCATTCCAAACAACATTTTCTGCATAACCTCCGGTTGCGTTAAATCTGCTGGCTTGATTGTAATTACGGTTATTTCCCGCTCCTCTGAAGAAGTCTGTTGTCCACTCGGCGGAATAAACGCCCGGGGTGTCCTCCTCTGTCCATTCGGCTGCCGCAAACGGCTTGGCGCCGTTTAAAACCGCCCCGCCAAGCTCCGACGATTGCAGCGTTATTTTCGCATCGGAACTTCCGCTGTTCGATATTGTCAATGTTTCCCTGTATATTCCCGGCGCAACGGTAATGACATCGCCGGGGGTTGCGCCGTCTATTGCTTGCCGAATGGTTTTATACGGTCTTTCGGCTGTGCCGTTCCCATCTTCGGCAGTATAGCTTGCATCCACAAATTTAGTGGCAGCCTCCAACGAATTTTTATAATCTCCCTTTCCGATTAGCTTAGGTCTTTTAGCGCCTGAGCCGGGAAGTTTTATGAGAATTTGCAAGGGGTCGCCATACCCCGTTTCACGCATGAGCGGAATTGTCACCCGAACGCTTTTGCCAAACCTGTTTAGCATCTCTTGAATATAATTTCCGTTCACACCGAAAAGTGCGGACGGATTGACTTCAACAGCGTTCTCGGCGGACATTTCAAAAACGCAGTCATACGCGCTTGCATATGCCAAAGCGCCGTTTTCCCCCAGCATGGCAACAGGCTCATCATGATTTACGGGAACCCCGCATTCCGAATCCAAATCTGTATTCACTATAAGCGAAGTCAATTTCTCGCCATAGAAACCGCCGGTTAAATCCACTATATATTGGTCCTCAACGGAATCATAAGCGGAATTAACCCTATTAAAATTTGTACTTGCGGTAACATAGGTTGAGCCAACCGGAATGTCCGAATTTACAACCGATACATCCTTTGTGCCATATGCATCGCTGTTTCGGGCGGATACCGCCTTTATTCTGATAACACTGCCTGCAGGCACAGCCCTGCTTACGCGAAGTTCGCCGGTACTCTCATCTATTGCAGCCCCCGCGGTAGCGCCGTCAATATACCACTTTACCTCTTGGTTTACGCCTTCTTGTATGTCATCCGATGAAAAAGCTGCCGCAGTAAAGGTTGTCGCGCCTCCCCTTGCAACTTCATCTTCACCATGGATATCAACCCTCACCGGGGAGTTGGCATCGCTATACCGCACTATTAACTTAGGCGGGGCGGCTGACCTTCTGTTGTGCAAGAATATGGCATGCGTCATATCCTCACCCAAATATCCCAATGCCACGGTATATTGTTTGTTTTGTGTTATGTATGATGTTAAATCCCACTCAAAAGGAATGGTTGCAGGACCCTCCACCGCCTCAAAAGGCTCTTTTGTATAGCTGATTAAATCACCGATAGCGTAAGCCCCGGTTTTTGCGGCGGCGCCGTTAAAGCCCGTCCAGTTGGCTGCGGCGCCGTCAACTCTGTATGCGCCCAGCTCGGAATACACATTACCGATTGAAGTTCCGAGCGTTCTTTTATAATTGACTATAAGCTTTGCGCTAAGAATTTCCGCATCGGCAGGCAGGGTGGTCAAATTAAACCTTAAATACGCCCTAAAACTGTCGTTTTTACTGTCAAGGCGCTTTATTTTGAGCTCGTTTGCCGCATCTGTGGATTGAAAGCTTGAATTTGCTGAAAAATAGTTAATAAACCCGTCAATTGCCGGAGAAAACTCCACCTCTGATGCGGGCGTTTGCCCTTGAACGGAAATCGGCGCAATATTCGGCAGAAAAATCGCAAGCGCTAAAATTATTTTTCCCAGCGAGCTGAATTTTCTTTTTTGACGAGCCGTAAATTTAATTTTCATGTTGTTCCTCCTTCAATATGACCATTCCGGTTTGCTGTTGCGTGTTCGCCGAAGCTATCATAAAATGCCTTGCTTGAAGGGTGGTTGGTATCCTCCCATTCGCTTTTGTATTTCATAAGCGCAGTATTTAGTCTTTTAACGATTTGCTCATGCTCAGGGCTGTCAAATAAATTTTCTGTTTCAAAAGGGTCATTTAATATATCAAACAACGCGGGCTTTGCGTCTGCGCCGCCGTTGTAATAGATAAGCTTGTGGTTTCTGTCTTTTACGCCCCTGATAAGGTCGCTGTACGCAAAATAAAGCGTTTCTCTTTTTTCCTCCCGCCCGCCCATAAGTATGGGATAAAAGCTTTTGCCCTCTACGGAAATCGGAATTTCAATTCCGGCGCAATCACACAGGGTAGGGAAAATATCCATCAGGTATATGTATTGGTCTGTAACCACGCCCTTTGGTATTCCCGCGCCGCTGAATATGAGCGGAACTCTTACGCTGTGCTCGTAAAGATTTTGCTTGCCCATCAAGCCATGCTGACCGAGCGCAAGCCCGTTGTCTCCCGCAAGCACAATAATAGTGTTCTCTGCCTTTCCCGTATCTTCAAGCGTCTTGATTATTCTGCCTATTTCATAGTCTAAATGCGAAATCATTCCGTAATACTCCGCAATATGCGTTTTAATGCATTCGGGTGTGCGCGGATAAGGGGCAAGCATTTCATCTCGTATTCCTTTTACGCCGTAATCAAACGAATGTTCCCGAGCAAAATTTTCGGGTAGAGTTATTTCGTCCGGGTTGTACATATCCTTAAACCTTTGCGGCATTGTTCGCGGGTCGTGGGGCGCAAGAAATGAAACATACATCAAAAAGGGCGAATCTTCGTCATAACCATTTAAAAAGTTGATTGACGCATCGCTTATCAACTCGGTTGAGTGCTTCCCGGTGGAAAAGGAATCGCAATGTATTTTTACGGGCGAATTGTTAAGGAAAAAATTATCGGTAAAATTGATAATGTTGTTATATTTCCCCGTTGGGTCGTAATTGTTTACAGGCACATTCCAATGGTCCCACATTCCGCCGAAAAATATTGCGCCTCCA
>JBBAED010000016.1 GCA_041656115.1 Dehalococcoidales bacterium
TGAAGTTTTAGGTGCCGAGTCTCTTTCAAAACTTTTTTCAACCTCCCGCTCGGTTGCTGAAATTGCCAATGTTTCTGTCCATAAAGGAACTCCCTATATCGGTAAAAGTGCTTTTGCCCATAAAGGGGGGATGCATATTGACGGAATTGCCAAAAACCCCAAATCGTTTGAGCATATAGACCCTGAGGCTGTCGGAAACGCAAGAAGACTTCTTATGAGTGAAGTTGCCGGAAGAGCAACAATTTTAAGGCGGATTCAACGGTATGCACCTCATCTCGACAAAGAGGCTCCACAGACAAAACAGATTATGGAGACTTTAAAACTTATGGAGATGGATGGATACCAGTTTGAAGGAGCAGAGAGCTCGTTTGAGCTGATTATTGCCAAAAATTTAGGAAAGTACAAACCTTACTTTATTTTAGACCACTATAAAACTTTTGGGGAGAGACCTCTTGGAAGTAATCCTGATGAGGGGCATACTGCAGTTGTGAAAGTAAGTGTTGACGGTAAAACCGCAATAGATGTCGCCCAGGGAGATGGACCTGTACACGCTTTAGATAACGCGCTTAGGAAAGTCTTAGGAGATTTTTATCCGATATTATCGACAATCCACTTAACCGATTATAAAGTTAGAGTCCTTGATTCCCAACAGGCATCGGCTGCCAAAGTAAGGGTTTTAATTGAGACCAGCGACCGTGAAAACTCTTGGTCAACGGTAGGGGTTTCAACCGACATTATTGAAGCAAGTTGGATGGCTTTGGTCGATTCAATTGAATATAAACTGATGAAGGAGGGGATAAGTCCTCCTCAAGGAGCAGATGTATGAGTATGACTATGAGTCAGAAAATCTTAGCCAGCTGCGCTAAGGTTGAAAAAGTCGAAGCAGGACAGTTAATAATGGCTGATTTAGATTTAGTTCTAGGTAACGATATTACCGCTCCGGTAGCGATAAAAGAGTTTGCAAAATTTGGGGTAAAAGATGTTTTTGATAACAAAAAGGTAGCTTTGGTACCCGACCACTTTACTCCCAACAAAGATATAAAAGCTGCCCAGCAGTGCAAAATCTTAAGAGAATTTGCCCATGAAAAAGAGATTGAAAACTACTTTGAAATAGGGCAAATGGGGATAGAACATGCTCTGCTACCCGAGCAGGGGTTGGTTAATGCCGGTGATTTAATAATCGGAGCCGACAGTCATACCTGCACTTACGGAGCTCTGGGAGCTTTTTCAACCGGAGTTGGTTCAACCGACATGGCTGCTGCGATGGCCAGCGGAAAGGGGTGGTTTAAAGTTCCCTCAGCCCTGAAATTTAATTTGACGGGAAAACTCTCAAAATGGGTCTCCGGTAAAGATGTAATTCTCCATATAATCGGAATGATCGGAGTAGACGGGGCTCTCTACAAATCGATGGAATTCTGTGGTGAAGGGGTGAAAAATCTCTCAATCGACGACCGTTTCACAATCTGTAACATGGCTATTGAAGCCGGTGCCAAAAATGGGATATTCGGAGTCGATGAGATCACCTTAGAATATCTTAAAGAGCACCATAAAGGGACACCCAAAATTTTTGAAGCCGACAGTGATGCAGTTTACGAGAAAGTTTATGAGATTGATTTATCAAAAATAAGGCCGACAGTAGCCTATCCCCATCTTCCTGAAAATACAAAAACTATTGACGAGGTTGAAAAAATAGAGATAGACCAAGTTGTTATCGGATCCTGTACAAACGGACGGATAAGTGATTTGAGGGTAGCCGCAAAAATACTGAAAAACAAAAAAGTGAATCCAAAGGTGAGAACAATCATATTTCCCGCAACTCAAAAAATCTATTTACAGGCCCTTAAAGAGGGATTGTTGGAGATTTTTGTCGAAGCGGGAGCAGTGGTGAGTACCCCCACCTGCGGTCCCTGCTTAGGCGGTCATATGGGAATACTAGCCGATAAAGAGCGGGCTGTGGCAACCACAAACCGAAACTTTGTGGGAAGAATGGGTCATCCCGGCAGCGAAGTCTATTTAGCCAGTCCGGCAGTAGCTGCGGCAAGCGCCCTGACAGGGTATATAACAAATCCGGAAACAGTTTAAGGAGGAGCCGATGAAAGTTAAAGGGAAAGTTTTCAGATATTTAGATAATGTGGATACCGATGTAATAATTCCGGCTCGCTATTTAAATACCAGCGATCCAAAAGAGCTGGCCAGCCATTGCATGGAAGATATCGATGCCGATTTTATAAAAAATGTTAAAGAGGGCGATATAATCGTTGCCCAGAAAAACTTCGGGTGCGGCTCTTCCCGGGAGCATGCCCCCCTGGCAATAAAGAGCGCCGGAATCAGCTGCGTTATTGCGGCTTCATTTGCCCGTATTTTTTATCGCAACTCAATCAACATAGGGCTTCCGATTTTAGAGTGTGAAGAGGCTGTCAAAGGAATAAAGAGCGGCGATATTGTCTCTGTCGATTTTGAGAGCGGGAAAATTACAAATGAGACAACCAAAGAGAGTTACTATGCCCAGCCGTTTCCTCCGTTTATTCAAAAGATGATTGAAGCTGAAGGCTTGGTAAACTACATGGCTCAGGAGATACAAAAATGAGAATGAAAATAGCCGTTGTTGCCGGTGACGGAATCGGTCCCGATATTACCAGTGAAGCAATCAAAGTTCTCGACACCGTTGCATTAAAATATAACCATAAACTCGATTACTCCTTTTACCTTGCGGGCGGGATAGCATTGGACAGTGTGGGAGTACCTCTTCCCGCATCAACTTTAGAGGGGTGTAAAGATGCCGAGGCTCTCCTTTTGGGAGCAGTAGGCGGGCCTAAATGGGATGGTTTGGAGGGTGATATGCGTCCCGAAAAAGCCCTTTTAGGCTTAAGGGGAGAGTTGGGTCTCTTTTGTAACTTACGACCAGCTATTTTATACCCTCAATTAATCGAAGCATGTCCCTTGAAAAAAGAACTTGTCGCAGACGGATTGGATATAATGGTTGTAAGAGAACTTACCGGCGGAATCTATTTTGGTAAAAGGGGACTCAATGAAGCCAAAGACAGAGCTTTCGATACAATGGAGTACTCCGTTTTTGAAGTTGAAAGGATTGCTAAAATCGCCTTTGAACTTGCCCGGAAAAGGCAAAAGAGACTTACCAGTGTCGATAAAGCCAATATCCTGGAGAGCTCACGGTTGTGGAGAAGAACTGTCGATAAACTGAAAATTAACTATCCTGATGTCGAAGTTAATCACATGTATGTCGATAACGCTGCCATGCAGTTAGTCAGAAAACCCAGACAGTTTGATGTAATTGTTACGACCAATATGTTTGGTGACATTCTCAGTGATGAAGCAAGTCAGATAACCGGTTCGATAGGAATGCTCCCTTCAGCCAGCTTAAGAGAAGACAGCTTCGGAATGTATGAACCGATTCACGGCTCTGCTCCCGATATTGCTTCAACCGATAAAGCTAATCCGATAGCGATGATTTTGTCGGTTGCAATGATGCTCAGACACTCCTTTGGGTTAAATGAGGAGGCAGAGGCGGTTGAACTTGCCGTAAGTGCAACCTTGGATGAAAATTATCGCACACTCGATATTGCCAGTGAGAATATGAAAATTGTCGGAACAAAAAAGATGGGCTCACTGATAGCCGAAAAAATTTAAAAAGAGAAGGAAGGAGAAATTCATGAGCGAGCAGATTGTCTATTTGGAAGGTGCTTACATCCCATTGTCAGAGGCTAAAATTTCAATTATGGATCACGGAGTATTGTACGGTGACGGGATTTTCGAAGGAATTAGGGCATACAACTCTCATGTGTTTCGTTTTGATGATCACCTCAAACGCTTTGAGGCTGCCGCAAAAGCGATAAAACTTAATCTTCCTGTCTCTATTGAAGAGGTAAAAGAGATTGTGCTGGAAACTTGCCGCAAAAATAATCTTGAAAACGGCTACATACGGTTGGTCTGTACGAGAGGGGCCGACGGTCTGGGTCTTTTTCCCTCCCCGAAAGCCCATCCCCCCCGACTATTTTGTATAGCAGCACAAATAGCACTCTACAGCAGTGAAGCTTACAAACGGGGTTTAAAGGTTATTACAAGTCAGTTAAGACGCAATAAAGCTACGATAGTTGACCCGCAGATTAAGAGTCTTAACTATCTTAACAACATTATGGCTTCGATTGAGGCAAACAGATACGGTGCCGATGAGGCTCTGCTGTTAAACGAAGAGGGTTTAGTTACAGAATGTACCGGCGACAACGTCTTTTTCGTTAAAAACGGTGTTGTTTATACTCCTCCCATTTGGTTGGGAACATTGGATGGGATTACCCGCAAAGTGGTAATCGAGATTTGTAAAAAATTGGATATTGAGGTTAAAGAGGAACCTTTTACCCGCTTTAATCTCCTTAATGCCGACGAGGCTTTTTTAACGGGAACCGCTGCCGAAATTATTGCTTTAACCGAACTGGACGGACAAAAAATTGGTAACGGAGTTGCAGGAAAGATTACCTTAAAATTGCTTGAAGCTTTCCACGAATACGTTAAAAAGCCTGAAAGTGGATCAAAGATATGAGAAGTGATTTAATGAAAAAAGGGAGTGAGCGTGCACCGCATCGCTCTCTGATGAAAGCTTTGGGGCTGACTGACAGAGAGATTGAAGCCCCTTTAATCGGGGTTGTAAACTCAGCCAATGCAATAGTACCGGGACATGTCCATATTAATCGGATTGTCGAAGCGGTTAAAAGCGGTGTTCGAAGTGCCGGGGGGACACCCGTTGAATTTCCTGTCATCGGCGTTTGTGACGGAATAGCAATGGGGCATATCGGTATGAAGTACTCGTTGGCCAGCCGTGAGTTGATAGCCGACTCCATTGAAGTAATGGCAATGGCTCACCCTTTTGATGCTTTGGTAATGGTTCCCAACTGCGATAAAATAGTTCCGGCAATGTTGATGGCAGCTGCAAGGATAAATATCCCGACAATTGTTGTTTCCGGTGGCCCCATGTTGGCAGGTATAGTTCCTGGAACCAAAACAGCCATTAATTTAAATACAGTATTTGAAGCCGTGGGCTCGCACGCTGCAGGAACGATGAGTGACGAAGAACTTCTTGACTGTGAAAATTATGCCTGTCCGACATGCGGATCTTGTTCGGGAATGTTTACCGCAAACAGCATGAACTGCCTGACCGAAGCTATCGGA
>JBBAED010000017.1 GCA_041656115.1 Dehalococcoidales bacterium
TGCTTATGGACGTATTTCACCCCCTCTTGCGATACCGTTTTTGTCTATTTTCGGTATCGGGGCATCCCTGCCAGGCCTTGCCCCGCTTGACTTGCCGGGTTTTGTGCTTTTTTGCCCCCCCAGGGGGGACTAGGTCGGTTTTTTGGGGAGAGTCTCCCCTCCCCCCGCCAAAAAACCAAGTTGCCCCCCTCTTACAGCCCCAAGGGCTAGCGGGTTTTATGCATAAATATGCATAATATACATAAGAAATGCATAAATATACATTGTAGGGCAGCCCAAAGACAACCTCAAAAGCGGTTTAAATCCTTACGGGACGGGGGTCAGCGGGTTTAGGGTTTTTAGGATGTTAGGGGGGCAAGGAAGGGGGGCTTAGGAGCCGGAGAAGGGGGTTTAGGGCTTTGGGGGCCATCCTGGGCGGGGGTTTTAGGCAAAAATTAAGGAAATTTGGACAGGGAGAACCAAAGAATAAGTAATAATTCTTAAAGTTTGGGGGGGATCATGGTTAAGTTTAGACGATTTTTGTACGAAATCTGTACACAAGGGGAAGAAAACATGATATAATTATTAACATGTAGAAGTGTCTTTAGGAACTGGAAATTTAAAAAGATGGACAAAGAAGCTTTCGCTGGATAAGCGGGGGCTTTTTTTATTTTTAGTTTTAGTTTAGGGGGGGAGTAATTTTTAAGAAAACGGGGGTTTAAAAGAGAGTGGTTTTTGGGGGTTTTGGACCCCAGAGAAATGCTATATATAAACGAATTGCACGGGCGATTGCCTTTCAGGCTTACTGTGCCAAGGGCTAGAGGCCATTTTTTGGGGTGCAAAATATTGCACCCCTCTTCAGTAGGATTTAGGGGGGTGAAAATTGATTTGAAGCAGCCATTAAAGGACTACATTTTGGGGAAGAAAAATATTGTTCAGGACGAGTTTATTATTAGCCGGGAGAAGAATTCCAAGACGAATTGCGAGTTTGTTTATGTGCAGCATCCTGAGATGGATAACCCGATGTACACATTTTGGCATTCGCTTCGGGGCGGAGGGAAGAACAAAAAGCCAAAGCATACGGGCGGGAAGAAGCCATATGCCATGTTAATGATAGAGAATCTTATTGGGTTGATGGAGGATGGGATGCCGGCGGAGTACGCGGGTTATTTGTTGTATTTGGTTCCCTACATAGAGTGGGGGACGGGGAAGTTATTGTACGGCAGAAAAAAGCGACCGATGCGGTCGGGGGATATTACGGCGGTGTTTAAGAAAAAAAGGCGGTCGGTATTTTTGGTTCTGGCCAAACTAAAGGAATACAACCTTCTCTATTACGTACCTGGAGAAGGTTATTTTGTTTCGCGGGAGATTATTAAGCGGGGGGCGAGAAAAAGTGAGGCTGAAATTTGAGAGAGGGATTGTCCCGGAGCAAATAGCGGAAGAGTTTGTCAGGTTTATCCGGGGGAACGAAATAGTTGTCGGGGATGTAAACATCTATTTTCAGGCGTTAGGGGAGGACAGGAGATACCACAACGAAGTTGAGATCGGGGGTCACCAGAGGGTGAAGCATGTGATATTCTACCCGTCGGCAGAGGCCCAGTCAGAGTACGTCGTCGATTCAGCCAGGGTACGCAGGAACAAGTTCAAAGTGGTTTAGCTTATATTTGATAAACAAGGGGGAGGCAATAACATGGGCAGGAAAGCCGATAACAGGAAGGACATTCAACCGGGTTTTTATATTAGCGACAAAGAGAGGGAACTTATCCGGGAGCATAACATGTATGTTAACGATCCCGGCAAGGCCGGGCACGCTATTAGCGCTAAAAAAGCGATCCGGCGGTTGCGGGTCAGGGAAGGCCAGGAAGAAGTCAAGTTATTAAAGAGAAAAGCAAAACCCGCTGTGTTTTTTGTTTGTTTGCCGTGCGGGATCACAGGGCTAAAGGTTAGCTGTGTTACGCATTGTCCTAGGGGGAACAACCAGGACGATTTAAAACTTGCTAACAATAAGATTAACAGGTGTTACCACGCGCTCAATAAAAAGCGGCAATTACAGGCGTTATACAACGCGACACGGAACAGACAAGCAAGCGGGGGCGGGAAGTAGTTATGGGACGCGATAAAAGGCTTACATACTCACTCAAAGAGGTTATTGCGATGTTGGGGATGACTGTAAATTACGGTTACGAGCTGGCCGAAAACGGCCAGTTTCCTTTTCCGGTCATCCAGGTAAATAAAACAGAAAGAGCTGTGCCGAAAAAACCGGTCGACGATTTTTTAAACAAAGGGAAGGTACCCCGAGCGGCCAAGATCATGGCGCCGTGGAATACCGGGAAGCCTGGAAGGACACCCAAGTGGACGCCAGGCAACCATATCAACTGGAACTACCCCATCCCTAAAGAACTAAACGACAAGTTTAACCTTGTGCTAAAAAACATGAACAAAACACTGACCTCCCCAATCGACAAAGGGGAGGCTATTCGGTTGGCTGCGGAAGAATTCGTGCAGCGGCGCCCTCAGTTTTTGTTCGAGCCTGAAGAAACAGAGGAAGAAGAGCTGCTGTATTAGGGAGGGGGTAAATTATGGCCAGGCCCAAAGCAACTAAACAAGTTAAACCAACAGAAGTTGTGGAGAACCCGCTTTTGCAAGCGGCAACAATATCCCCCGCGGAAGAACAGGACAAGATTATCGAAGCCAAAAGCCAGATAGAAAACCTGGCCGACCTGTCGGTGCAATTGCGCGAGTCCCGGAAGATGGCGGCCTACGAAGCCAGGGTGAAAGACCTGAGTTTACTGAAAAACATGGAAGTTTTCATGGATACCGTGCTTGTCACGATGGCCGAAAACACGAGTCTGCTGCAAGCCGCGATCAAAGAAATGCTCAAAAAGAAAGATATGGTTGGACTGAGCAAGCTTATGCTGGCCTTCAAAATGACTCAGGAAGCCAGGGAGCAAATTCTGGGGTTTGATGAAACCAGGTTGCAGAGCAAGAAGAAGTTGAAGCTCCAGGTTGTGTGGAAGGATGCCCAGGGCAATGCGGGGGGCGTTAACCTTGAAACGTGAAACTGGTAAGGTTGGTAAAACTGGACTGTCGGGGGCTAAAGCAAGAAAAAAACGACAGATTATTGAAAAGGTGGCGGCGACGTCCGCCGGCAGATACTGGGTTTGTCAGACCTGCGGCGAAACATTCGAGCAGATTTGGCAAACAAAAAAAGAGATGTATACCGAGTTTAAGAACTGCGGCAAGTGTCGAAGGGGCTACACGACAGGGAAGGTTAAGGCAGAAATCCCTTATACTCCACATCCCGGACAGGTTTTGGTGCATAATAGTCCGGCCAGGTTTAAACTCTTAGCGAGTGGTGCGAGATGGGGAAAAGACCGTTGTATGGTGATGGAATTTATCGATAAGATAAGCCAGATGCTCTCGGAAGACCGGGGGCCGAATATGATCCCCGCCGTCCACGCTTGGATAGTCGCACCGACTTATCTTTTGGCAAGACAGATTTGGCGCGAACTAAAAGCCTATTTCCCGCGTCCGTGGATAGTTAATATCCTGGAAGGGGAAAAGATCATTGAAACCGTCAACGACGGACTGATCGAAGTTAGGTCGGCTGACGATCCGACCACTTTAGTCTCAGTCGGACTTGATATTGTACTTATCACTGAAGCGGCCCGGATATCCAAGCTTGATGAGGTGTGGGCTAACCTGGAAACCAGGTTGATGTCTCCTGGCCGGGGGCCGAATGGAACTGGGGGGCTGGCGCTTATCAACAGTACCCCGATTGGCAGGAATTATTACTATCAAATGTTTAAGTGGGGCCAGAAAAAGGATCCCGATTACGACATTGACTGGGAAAGCTGGCAGTTTCCGTCGTTCAGCAATCCTTACTTGACCGCTAAAGATAAAAACTATCTGAAGAGGATGCAAAAACGGTATCCGGAACGGATATACAATCAGGAAATTCTTGGAGTATTTCTTGCCGAAGGGAATTCCGTGTTCCCAACCGCCGACGAGTGCGCTACATATATCGGTACCGGCCAGCCGGAACCCGGAGAATCATACGTTATTGGTTACGACCCCGCTCGGTCTATCGACAACAGCGGGGTTGTTATTCGTAACAGCAAAGGGGAAGCAGTGCGCGTCGAACAATGGCGCGGGAAGCCCTGGACAAGACAGATGGATGATATCGCTATCTTGTCCCAGCTTTATAACCACGCCCATGTCGTTATGGACCGCACCGGACTTGGGGAGACGTTGCCGGAAGCATTGGCGCAGCGCGGGATAAGCGTGGACCCGGTTTATATATCTAACCTGGAAAAAGAGAAGATGGTTAATAACCTGGCCATGCTCATCGAACAAAAATTTGTCTCCTATCCAAAGCACGAAGTTCTTATTAACGAGTTGAAGGATTACCAATATGTCATTTCTAAAACAGGGACTACCCGGTACTCAGCATCAGCTCAGTCAAGACACGACGACTTGGTAACGGCAGCTATGTTGGCGTTCAAAGATTTTAACTCACCTGAACTGGAACTGCCTTTTGTTGGGCTGCTGGGTGGAGTGTCAAAACAGACCGGTAAGAATAAAAAGCAAAAGACGGTGGCCTAAATGAGAAATAAGATAATCTGCGGTAGATGCGAAGAGATAATGGCTGGCATGGCCGATAACAGCGTAGATATTGTTATCACCGACCCGCCTTTCGGTGTCCGTAAAGACGAGGCTTGGGATGACAAAGACCGGTTTTTGCAGAATGTCCATATATGGCTCGACGAGTGCCTACGGGTCAGCAGGACCGGAGTGTTATGGTTTTGCGCCGAGAAGATGTTGTCGGTGATCCTGTCCCGGCGCCAAGATTTCTTCCAAAGGATTCTGACCTGGAACAAACCACCCGGCAGCCAGTACGCCGGGGCCATGAAAAATAGAATCTGGTTCTCGTCTGAACCGGTTCTGGTGTTTGATAAGGGCGGCTTGGGAAGTAAGGGTAAAGATGCTCCCTTCTCATATGCGGTTTTTAATGCCAGGACCGTCCCCAGTAAAAAATTCGGGTGTTCTACTACCAAACCGGTTGAGTTGATGGAGTGGTTGATCAGACATTATACCGATCCCGGCGATACC
>JBBAED010000018.1 GCA_041656115.1 Dehalococcoidales bacterium
CATAGACAGCTCTTTTCTTAACCCAAACGGCTCAAGAAGCAAAGAAGACCTCTACGCCGACATAGTCGGAGCAAAAGCTGTCTTCGGAAAAGAAAAGTTCGACGAAAGTCTCAATAAACATATTGGCAGTTTCGCTTTAGAACCACAACAAGAGCCGCAAGAAGAACCGCAACAGGAGCCGCAAGAAGATCCCGCCCAAATCACCGCGGAACCGGTTCAAACAACCTCCGAAAGCTATTACGCGAACGAATCAGACACAGCCCAAAAGGCGGCTGACAAACAAAAACTGATTCAACAATACTACGAAGCCGCGCGCGCGGGCGATTCAGAAACGGCCAAAAGAATCGCCGAACAGCTTAAACAATTTTAAAACGGCGCAGGCGCAACGCGTTACTTACAACAAACACCGAGCTTAAACTCATCGCGAACGCCGCAAACATGGGGCTGAGCTTGAGCCCGAAAGACACATAAAACAGGCCCGCCGCAATAGGTATCCCTATAATATTGTAGAAAAACGCCCAAAACAAATTCTGCTTAATATTTTTGATAACAGCGCGACTAAGCTTTAAAACACCGGCAACATCAAACAAATCATCCCGCATTAAAACAATGTCGGCCGACTCAATCGCAATGTCCGTGCCGGCTCCGATCGCAATGCCCACATCGGCCGCGGCAAGGGCAGGCGCATCGTTAATGCCATCACCGACCATCGCTACGCATTTCCCTGCTAATTGAAGTTTGCGAATTTCTTCTTCTTTATTTTGGGGAAGGACCTCCGAGATAATTTTCGTTATGCCGACTTCGTGCCCTACCGATGCCGCTGCGGCAGAATTGTCGCCCGTTAAAAGCACCACTTCGACCCCCAAATCCCTTAGCTTTTCAACTGCTCCGGCGGCGGTCGGCTTTACTTCGTCGGCAGCAGCGATTACACCTATAAGCCGGTCGCCTTCGGTGAAATACAGGGTTGTTCTGCCCTTTGCCGCGAGATCATCGGCGATTTTTTTAAACTTACCCGCGTCAATGTTCTTTTGTTCAAGCATGCGGTGATTGCCGCCGCTGCAAGCGACCCCGTTAATTGTGCCCGAAATACCCGCACCGGGGATGATTTCAAAATCGCTTACTGCAGCGCACTCGATGTTCTCTTTTTCGGCTGCGCGTGTGATTGCCTCGCTCAGGGGGTGCCCCGAAAGCTTTTCTAATGAGGCGGCGATGCTCATAAGGCGCTCAGAATTTCCGTCAACCGCTATAATGTCGGTTACAACAGGGTGCCCGACAGTTAAGGTGCCCGTTTTGTCAAAGACGGCAACATCGACCTTGTGCGCCGTTTCGAGCGCTTCCGCCGATTTAACAAGCATACCCAAAGAGGCGCCCTTGCCGGTTCCCACCATTATGGCCGTCGGAGTCGCCAACCCTAACGCGCACGGGCACGAAATGACCAAGACCGCAATGCCCATCGAGAGCGCGAACTCAAATGATTGCCCCGCAATGAGCCAACCTAACACCGTCAGCGCCGCGATAACTATAACCGCGGGAACGAAAACGCCGCTGACCTTGTCGGCAAGCTTCGCTATCGGCGCCTTAGAGGCTGTCGCCTCGTCTACAAGCCTTATTATGTTAGCTAATGTGGTGTCGGCCCCAACTTTTTCGGCACGAACCTTTATATAGCCGGTTTTGTTGATCGAAGCGCTCAAGACGCGGTTTCCGACGACCTTCTCTGCCGGAATGCTCTCGCCCGTTAACGCCGATTCGTCTACCGAAGACGCGCCTTCCACGACAACACCGTCCACTGCCACCGTGTCGCCGGCCTTTATGGCCAAAATGTCGCCCACAATAATTGAATCGACACCGATTACCTCTTCCTTGCCCTCTCTGATGACAGTCGCTGTTTTTGGAGCAAGATTAATTAAATGGGAAATGGCCTCGGATGTTTTTCCTTTTGCCCGGGCCTCTAAGAACCTGCCGAAAGTTATCAGTAAAAGAATCATACCGGCTGATTCAAAGTAGATATCCATCGAAAAGGCTTTAACAAGCTCGGTGTCACCATGACCTAAGCCGTAACCGATCTTGTAAATCGCGTAAATTCCATACAGAGTAGCGGCGCCCGAACCAATCGCGATCAAAGAATCCATGTTCGGAACACGCTTAAATAGACTCTTTATACCGTTTTCAAAGAAACTGAAATTCACGAATATTATCGGAAGCAACAAAATAAACTGCGTAAATACAAATATCAAAGAGTTAGGCAACCCATGAAAAGCCTCTAATAACGGCCACCCATACATGTGCCCCATCGATAGATAAAACAAAGGCAACCCAAATATTGCCGACACAATCAATCGAAACTTCAAAGCGGAAAATTCACTTTTCGCAGAGTCAGCCTCTGCTCGCGCTTTGCCGCCCTCAGGCTTGGTCATTCCCATGAATGCAGCTTTGAAACCGGCATTGTTAACAGTGTTCTCTATGGCTGTCACATCTAATAAAGACTCGTCATACACGACTGTCATAGATTTTTTCAACAAATTCACAGAAACACTTTTTACTCCCGGCAACTCTGAAACAATCTTATCTACATGTGCCGAACAAGCTGAACAACTCATTCCGGTAACTTCAAATTTGTTTTTTACCATGTCGACACCTCCGAAACTTATTCTGTTATTGGCTTGTATTTTGCAAACAACTTATATTATAATAATAACAGTTATGCATATTTTAACAAGTATGCACTATTTTAATATATACTAACCAAAAAGATAGTGTAAAACATATGAAACAAAAAGAAATTTGCCCCGTTGCCACAACTCTCGAACTAATCGGGGGGAAATACAAAGCGCTTATTTTATGGCACCTTTCAAAAGAAACCCTCAGATTCGGCGAACTGCAAAAGCTGATACCTGCAGCGACCCCAAAAATGCTCACTCAGCAGCTGCGCGAGCTTGAGGCAGACAAAATAATTAACCGAAAAGTTTATCCTGTGGTGCCCCCAAAGGTAGAATATAAACTTACAAAGTTGGGGCAAAGCCTCATACCCCTGTTAAAAACGATGTTTGAATGGGGTATGGGCTATCTTAAATCAAAAAGAATAAAGCCCGACTGCTCAATGAGCTTATAACTCAAAACTTCTGACTAAGCTCAAAGTTCACGCGCTTGTTGCAGAAGCCTTCGCTCAGCACAGTATCGGCGTAAGAAACAACCGCCGAAAAACCGTAAGCAGTATTATAATCAAAGCTGATCGCGAGGTCTAATCCGTCTCTGCCGGGGGTTTTCCAGGTGTTTTCAACGGATGCGCCATACATGCCCCAGTCTGACTTATGGTCTTTATTAAGCATGCTGCGACTGTAGACGGCGCTTAAGCCCATATCTAATTTATGGTTCTTTTTGTCTGAAACTAAGGAATTGTAGGCAAAACCGGCGTTTGCGTATAATAAATTGTAATCGTTGCGCTTAAAGTTCAAAGCAAAGGCATTGCCGGCCGAGAATGTCTCGCTTATGTCAGGGCGATCGAGTTTTGTGTAATTGAGCGAAATAACCGGAACAAAACTGTGTTTTTCACTTTTGTTCATTTTTCCGTATCCAACTTCGAAACTTTTTACGTGTTGCTTCCAATCGCTGTTATAGTTTCCGCCGTAAGCGCCCAAAACGGCAGTTCGCGTAGTTTCAGACTTTTCGCGTCCGACTCTGGCAAAACCATACATAAATCTGTCGCCTTTTTTTAGTTCTTTGCGCCAATGAAAGCCTATAAACTCCGATTCTGTTTCAGAGTTTTCGTCGTTTGCCAAGGAAACTTTCACGTCATCTTTTACAAAGCCAAAATGAAGGCCGCCGACCCAGCCATTTTTAAACTCTTCATAACCGAAAATGGTTCCGTAAGCGTCGCTTTTGTATTTTGCGCTTTCGGTTCGACTATCTTGAACAGCTTCGCTTTTAAATTGAAAAGCAAAAACATTTTCGTCTTTTCTTATATCCTTTGCACCGGCTTTGGTAATGCCGGTTGCGGCGTCTTTAATGAGTTTATCGCTCATAAATTTTGAAATAAGTTGGTTTCGTTTAATTGATGATAAAGTTAACGTATTGTGTAATTTCGGGTTTGCAACTGCGCCTACGTCGTCATATTTGACAACGCCGTTTTCGAGGTCTGCAATTAAATTCTGCGCCTCACCGAGGACCGGCTTAGCGGCGAAAACCAGCGAACTTACATCTTCACCTGCGATTGTGCCAATCCCTGCCAACACTGAAGCTTCAAATTTTGCTTTATCGCGAATGGCGGTAATGGTGCCGTCGGGGTTGACAACAATATTCAAATAATCGGGGAAAACAGCGGTTGAAGAAATAACGGGCATCAGAACGTAACCTGCGGAATAATCGATACTGCCCGCGGCAACGATAAATTTAGAAAGATCAACTGCGTTAGTGCCGTTCGGGTAATAACCTTCGGTGAGCTCAAGGTTCACAGTGCCATTGATTGTCGCGTCGCCAAGAACTGTTATTTTGTCGCCGCCCGTTAGAGAGCCTTCGAGTGAAAGAGCGCCGTTTTGAACGTAATCGCCGGTTACCACAATCTCGCCG
>JBBAED010000019.1 GCA_041656115.1 Dehalococcoidales bacterium
GGGCAAACATGAGTCATTGCCATCCCCTCAACTCTAAGAAAAGCATCCAACGCACCGAATTGGTAAATAGTATCGGCATACAACTCCTGTGCACTGAGGCCTAACATCCTCCGTCCGAATCCCTGGAGGTCTTTAAATCCCGGATGAGCTCCAACTGAAACTCCGTGCTTTTTAGCCAACCGAACCGATTTTTGCATTACCATCGGATCTGCGGCATGAAAACCGCAAGCTAAGTTGGCAGTCGTAACATACTCCATCAGCGCCTCGTCGTTACCCATTTTATAAAGACCGAAACTTTCGCCCATATCGGCATTAAGCGCAACTTTGATGAGTGCCATATCTTCTCCTTTTGCTAATCGCTTTAAGCTGATTCAATTGAGCCTTCAACGAATACTGCATTTTGTCTTTTTCTTAATTCTACGGCTTCGTCCAACGTACAGTAGATGAATTCAACCTCATCCCGGCCGGGAACTATTTGACCCATCATCCATTGGTCGACATAAATAATCGAAAGAGCACAGACATAGCCGCCCGAGGTCGGACCCTCTCTGGGTAAAATTATCGGGGTATCGCCGCTGATATTCAGACAGCCCGGTCCCGGATAACCGTGGTCTGTAATATTAGAAGGGTGCCCCCCGGCAGCTGCGCGTTCGGCATTGAATATCGGTTTAGGTCCGTCCAATCTGATTCCGGAGCGGTCACAGATTAGCTGAGCCTTATAAGTGGCACTGAAAAAAAGTTCCATCCCCTCTTCTGTGAAAAAATCGGGTGCCCCGTTTGGTCCAGGAATCGCCCTCATCTGCCATTTTTGACCGTATAATGGTATCAGATGTTTTTTAATTCTCCTTTTAATTAAATCATCAAGCGGTTTTGAAGGTTTACCGAAAGTAAGGTTATCGCCTCTTTTTAAAGAACGCCCCTCAACTCCTCCAAATCCCCCGTAAATGGCAGTAGACTTGCTTCCCAAATATTCGTCGGAGTTAACTCCTCCGGCTACCGCCAGATACTGTCTGAAACCGTTTATCTGTGCTCCTATCCGTCCGATATCGAGCCGGTCTTTTTTTTGTACGCTGTGGGTTTGCCATAAAGCTATTTCTGCACCGTTTATTTTAGGATTGCTGTCGGCTCCCGTTACTGCAATGACACTCTCCTCTTCAAACTCCATAACAAAGTTTGCACCAGTTATTTCAATCAAAGCCTCGTTTAGATCATTTCCGACAAGCAGATTGGCAAATCTTGCACTGTAGTGGTCCATTGTTCCGCTGTGGGCAATCCCGATATCCATATATCCCTTTCTTCCCTGCCACTCTTCGATAATGCTTTGAATGCCGGAAACTATAACTTTTGCCATTGATTAGACCTCCTCTTATAACGCAGGCGTAGCTTTACGCCCAGCTTCTTGCATTTTGCGAAGCTCTTTGGCATCGTCTTCTTTCGATGCATAAAAAGCCAACCACTCCTTCATTGAGAAGCGGCGTCCAACAATGTCGTATTCATATTTACCTTGTGCCACCTCATCATAAATTGCATCAACCTCCGGCTCACTGGCTTCATAAAACTGCAGAATATCGGTTGGTTTAAATAAAGCGGGACTCTCTTTGTACTGCTTATGTTTTTGATTGGCCTGAAAAATCGGAGCGGTTCTGCCAATCAGTTGATAACCTCCGCTGGAAGCTACCCCGAAAATAGTTGAACAGTAATCGGCAAGGTCGACTGTGCCTTCCGGTGTCCAAGAGCGGGCCGGATTGTATTTGGGACAGGTGATGGCACCAGCAGGGTTTAACGGGTAGTAGTAGGGAAGCCCTGGGAAAAATCCAACCATTGAAACTAACCACTCAGTCCCGACAAACCGCTTTTTAAGCTCATTGACACTCATCCCATTGTACGAAGCCACGTATGCTAAATTACTGTTGTCTTTACAGTTTACAGCCGTGGGATTAATTTCATTGACATATTTTTCAATCGATTTTTTAACAAGCGAATGGTCAAATGCTATCGGCAGACGGATAAAACGTGTTTCGACAACGCTATCGGTTACGCTTGCCAGAGCCATTTCAATATCGCTGACAATCGAAACCAGTTTGCTCTCGGTAACCAGTAAAGGATCGTAGACGTATAAAAGGCTCTCTCCCCCCGGTACGGTTTCGATTAACCCTTTAATGGCCATTGTTTTGACTGTGGCATTGATGACAATGACCCGCATCGAACTGAGGATGATATCTTTTATGCTTTTGTCAGCCGAAGCTTTCGCACTGCCGTAGACTACCTCCACAAATCCATCTCCACCACGCCGGAAGACTATTTCAGGGCACTCATCTCTCTCTTCGATTCGTTTAATAACGGGATTATATTTACTTGCCATTTTTACCTCTCTCTTTCTGTTAAGTTTAATCAGTCAACTCTGATTTGCATTAAGATTTCGTCACCGCCGACTTTTTGACCGGCAGTAATAAAGACCTCCTCAATTACTCCCCCTGATTCTGCAAATATTTCATTTTCCATTTTCATTGACTCCAAGATCAACAGAGGCTGTGACTCCTCTATCCGATCACCTTTTTTCACAATGACCTCCAGTACTGTCCCAGGCAGCGGTGATCTAAAATCGATTAGTTCTGCCATGTAAAATTCCTCCTTAAAAACTAAATAGCCCAACCGGCAAATTCTTTGACCTTTTTCTCATCAACCCTGTTGTTGATGGCATCACTGAGACTTCGCTCAATAATTCCAACGGCTTTTTTAGCCTCATCTTTTGTGAGAACCAACGGCGGAGTCATCTCTAAAACATTCGAAGAAATACCTGTACAAAAAAGAATCAACCCAAGTTCGTAGCATCGATAGGAGACAACCGCAGCTAAATCGGAAGCCGGCTTTTTACTCTTTCTGTCTAAAACAAGTTCTATTCCGATTATTAAACCCCGCCCTCTGACATCTCCGATGACATCGTATCGTTTTGCCAAAAGCAAAAACTCATTTTTTAAATAATCGCCAATAACAGCGGCGTTTTTAATCAGTTTCCCATCCTCAATTATCGCCAAAGTCTCCAATCCGCAGGCACAGGCCACAGGATTTCCCCCCGTGGTAAAAAGATGGGCACCGGTAGCTGCATCCATTATTTCTTTCCGCCCGACAACTGCACTTAAAGGCTGTCCCGAAGCCATCGGCTTACCCAGTACTACCGCATCGGGATTTACCTCGTCATGGTTGAAACCAAACATCTTGCCGGTTCTGCCGTAACCGACTTTAACCTCATCGAATATCAGATAGATTCCGTTATCTTTGCAGATTCGCTGCAACTCTTTAAAATACCCTTTGGGAGGTACCACATCTCCGCCGTCGCTTTGAACGGCTTCGGCAATTATTGCTCCTACTTGGTTGGCAGGAACAACAGAACCCAGAACAAACTCCTTTACATATTTAAGGCAGAAAAAATTGCAGGTTTCGAGTTCTTTGGCAAACGGACAACGGTAACAGTAAGGATAGGCAATCTTAATTACATTCCCTCCCCCGATAAAAGTACTTTGGGCAGGATGGCCGCTCATAGAGTACGAGCCCATTGTCATTCCGTGATACGAGCCTACAAATGTAATGATTCGGGGTCGTTTTGTTGCCAACGGCAACATTTTGGCCAAAAGCTCGTTTGCATCTGAGCCGGAGTGGCCAAACCAAACCTTTTTTTCAAAATCGCCGTCAATTAAAGCACATATTTTTTCACCAAGCAAAATACTCTCTTCACTCATAATTGAAGTCAGAGAAGAAAAAGAGAGTTTTTGCATCTGTTCGTTTGCCGCTTTAATGATTCGTGGGTGGCAGTAGCCGGTATTTGCAACCGCCCAACCGGCTGAAAAATCAAGATACTCTTTTGAATCTGCGTCAGTAAGGGTGCTCCCCTTACCCCTTTGAGCTACTACAGGAAAAAATCTAAGTTTAAGAACATCCGCAATAACATTTTTATCCCGTAAATATAGTTCGTTCCCATTCATATCCACTACCTCTTTTCTTTCATTAGGAGTGATGAAAAACCAATGAAAACAAATATTTACATAAAATTATGTTCAGCTGTCCTGCCTTCAGGTATAAGCCACAACGAGTGATTTGTCAATAAAAATTAAAAGTTAATTCCTATTACCTCCAAAAGTTAATAAAATTATAATTTAAAAAAGATACAAATTAACCACCGGTTTTCATCTGTTAAGGGGCGCACAAAAAAGCGGTTTTAATTGACGCTTATTGACCACCGTGATAGCATTTCCAAATCACCTAATAATTAAATATGGAGGAAGGTATGAAACTAAAGAAAACCCTTGTGGTGCTTGCTTTGGTTCTGGTCATGACCAGCGTTCTTTTTGCTGCCGGTAAAAGTGAAAAAGGGGAAGAGGTTGAAAATAAAAAGGTCTCTTTATACGCAAACATTACCGCAATAGAACCGATTCTCGATTCTTACAACAAGGATACCGGTTGGAATGTAGAGTACACCCGTTTATCGACATCAAAATATGTCTCCACAATAGTAACCGAGGCACAGGCAAAAAAATTGATTGCCGA
>JBBAED010000020.1 GCA_041656115.1 Dehalococcoidales bacterium
TATCGCTTCTTTTGCGGTAAAGCTAAACAAAAACGATGAGTTAGAAGATTATTTCCCTATAACCGGCCGGCGGCAGATAAAAGACGGTTACAATGCCCTGGTTTTTACCGTTGAAGAGCAGGCAAAGGGAGATTTTTACAACGGCTATACGTACTTAGATACTCTCAATCCCCAAGCGACAACGGAATATATACGGCAGACGCACGAGCGGTACAGAGCGTCGTGCGGGGATATGTTCGGCAGGGAAATAATAGGCATATTTACCGACGAGCCTCACAGGGGCTGTATTTTCGGCGGATTCGGACTTGCCAATAAGAACGCTGACGAGCTTATTCCTTATACGCCCGGGCTCTTCGAAGCTTTCAAAAGAAGGTTCAAATACGAATTACTGCCGCGCCTTCCCGAAATATACTATTTCAGGGAAGGCGCGGATTTTTCCAAAATTTCCTATGACTATACGGAAATCCTGCAGGAGATGTTCATAGATAATTTTGCCAAACCGTATTACGATTGGTGCAAAAAAAACAAATTGATTGTCACAGGCCATATTCTGCACGAGGACACCCTCTCCAGTCAGGCCAGCGTTAGCGGAAGCGTCCAAAGATATTACGAATATATGGATTATCCCGGAGTGGACATCTTGACCGAGGGCAATAAAAATTTCTGGGTGATAAAGCAGGTATATTCGGTTGCAAAGCAGCTAAAGAAACCCTTCGTATTGAGCGAGCTTTACGGCTGTACCGGTTGGCAAATGAGTTTTGAAAGCCATAAAACCGTGGGGGATTGGCAGGCCTCGCTGGGCGTTAACCTGCGATGCCACCATTTATCTTGGTATACCATGCAAGGCGAAGCAAAGCGTGACTTTCCGGGAAGTATCTTCCATCAGTCGGCATGGTATGAGCGGTATAAATACGTCGAGGATTATTTTGCGCGTATAGGGTATATCCTTTCACTGGGAGAGCCGGTAACGGATACGCTGGTCATCAATCCGATAGAAAGTGTTTGGGGCAAAATAAGAAAGGGTTGTTTTACGGCCTTATATTCCAATGCGGTTGATATAACAGAAATAGAAAAGGATTATTTTTCCCTGTTTAAGGAACTATCGGATAACGGCATAGACTTCGATTATGCCGACGAGGAGCTTCTGTCGCGGTATTATAAAATCAAAGACGGCAGGCTGTATGTAGGCGCATGCGGATATAGTACGGTCGTTGTTTCCGGTCTGGTGACCATAAGGAAATCCACGTTGGATATACTTGCAAAATTCATTGAAAGCGGAGGAAGGGCAGTCATAAAGGATCCGCCGCGTTATGTGAACGGGGATGCCGCTGAGATCGATTTCAAAGCTTACAAAAGGGTGGAAACTTTCGGTGAAATTGTCGATGCGTGCCGGGAAAGCTCGATGGTAAAGCAGAATAAGTTCGAGGATGTCATTACCCATATACGGGAGTGCGATGGGGATTACTTTGCCGTTCTGGTCAATACGAACCGCATAAAAGAGATTTCCGCCGCCGAAATAACATTCTGTATTCCCGGCGGATCCGCCTATTTTGCAGAGGAATTAGATCTGCGTTCCGGCGAAACAAAGGGTTGCCGCTTCGAGAGCGGAGACAAAGGGGTCACGATAAAGACACACTTTGCCAAGGGCGGAGAAAGGGCATTCCGTTTGACGCGGGACAGAGTGAAACCTTTTTACGCGTCGCCTGCAGTTCGGAGGATAGTTGTCCCGGATGCATTGAAATATGAACTTTCGGAGGACAATGTTCTTGTGCTTGACATAGCCGGGTGCCTTGTCGACGGGCGGGATATCGGTACTGACGAGATACTTAAAATCGACAGAAAGGTCCGTGAGATTGCCGGGCTTCCTTTCCGCGGCGGCGAGATGGTACAGCCTTGGTACCGGGAGAAGCATTTTGAGCAAAAAAGTCCGCAACCCGGCTGTGAGCTGGTATTGAAATACGTCTTCGATATAGAGTCGGTTCCCGATAGACTGTGTCTGTGCTTGGAAACTCCGGGTTTGTTCGGGATAGATTTAAACGGCAGCGAAGTGCGCAAAGAGATAATCGGAAATTATATAGATAATTCGATATATAGAATCCTTTTGCCTCACAGCGCTCTGAAACCGGGCTTAAACGAATTAACTCTTTCATGCCGGTATCACGAAGGAGCAGGACTGGAAGCCGTATACCTGACCGGGCAATTCGGGGTGCGGCTCGGCTCCGGCGCCGCCGCGCCCAAGATTATCGGGCTCCCTCCCGTACTCGACGCGCGGCCGCTCTGTGAACAGGGCCTGCCTTTTTACGGCGGCGTGATCCGCTTTTTCACGGGTATTAAGACGGGGAACGTATCGTTGCGGTTCCCGAGAATACGCGGGGCATATTATGAGGCGGACTTCGGCGGCGGCAGCACCAAAATCGCTGCGTTTCCGCCTTATGAAACCAAATTTCAAAGTATCAAGGGTGAGCTGACTTTTGTGCTGTGCTTGACGCGCCGCAACACATTCGGGCCGCTGCATCTCGCGGAGGCACATCAGTTCGCCTACGGTCCCGGCTCTTTTCTAACGGAGGGAAAGGATTTTACACTGAGCCACAACCTGATCGACGAAGGCATGGACGTACCGGAAATATTATGTCGTGTCTAAAAGAGATGTAAAAGCCGTTTGTCGTCCCTTTATTCGCCCGGCTGCGTTTTTTCGCGTATGCGCCGCAAAGCTTGCAGCCATGCACGGGTTTCAGCACGGCGCTCGGTTTTTCTCGTAATAGATCCACCATTGCTTCAAAAAACTGCCTTGCCGGAGAAAAAAATTGCCTGAAACCCGCTTTTTCCCACTCATGTGGACACTCCCCAGTTGCGTCGGAATAGTTTGCGGGCGGAAAAACGTTGAAGGTTGTATTGAAGAATCAATGCCGGAGGCTTTTTAGGCTTGATGAGAAATCGAGGAATTGTTCGCCCTCCCCGACAGGCAAATGGATTGTGGAGAAATCACGCTGCATGAACGGTGATTGTGGGTTCCGCAAGAGCGGGAGGCGGCAAGGGAATTATTGTCTTTCTTTTCTGAATTGCAGCGGAGTCACACTAAAATAGCTTTTGAATATTTTATGAAAATTACAGACATTCCGGT
This sequence comes from Dehalococcoidales bacterium, assembly GCA_041656115.1. NCBI lineage: Bacteria > Bacillati > Chloroflexota > Dehalococcoidia > Dehalococcoidales > Dehalococcoidales bacterium. The sequence continues at coordinate 3,122 of JBBAED010000020.1, forward strand.
ATCCGACGTTTTCGGCGATTGCGGTTATCGTCTTGTTCGACTGCTCGAGCAAGAACCCGGCCCTTTCCATTCGAAAGGAAAGCAAATAGCTTTTTATGGATATCCCCATGTGTTTTTTGAAGATATGCGACAAATATAGTCAACAAACTTGAAATATTGCCTGCAATGCGGAATCTAAGGAAGAATGATTAGGAAGTATCCTGCGCAGCATTTTTTTTAGCCAAGCCCACTTCTTTTCAATAGGATTAAGCTCCGGAGAATACGGCGGGAGGAATAGCACTTTGCATCCGACGGATTGTGCAAGTTGGGGCAGTACAGATTTCTTATGAAAGGTTGCGTTATCTAAGACTATAGTTGCTCCAGTTGGCACTTCTTTCAGTAAGCACTTCTCAAACCAATACTCAAACAGATTGCTATCTGTAGTTCCGGTATATTGTAATGGCGCAATCCATTTACCCTCACAGATGCCAGCTACGATATTTCGTCTTTCAAATTTCTTGCCGCTTACCTTTTCAAGTATGTGGATACCTCGCTTTGCTCGGGCATACTCTCTGTACAGATATTTGTTTATTCCCGTCTCATCTACATAAATTATGCTATTTGCGGGTAGTTTGCCCACAGCTTCAATGAATTCCTGTTGATAACTCTCATTTGCTTCTTTGTATACCGTGGTTTTTTTTACGCGTATATTTCAATCGCCTTAGTGCCTTCATGATTGCCGTATCAGAGCAGCCAAATACCTCGGCTATCTCTTTCAAAAAAGCATCAGGATGCAATTCGACATATTCAACAAGTTTTACAGGATCAATCTTCTTCCATGGAGTGTTGCGTATTTTCTTTTCAACGGAGCCCGTTTCGCTCAACCTGTTCTTCCATGTTTGAAGGGTGGTATGACTAACTGAAAAAGTTTGCGCCGTTTCAATCTTGCTGTGTCCATTCGCCCAATAAGCTAATGCCGCTTTGCGAAATTTAACATCGTAACTCATATAATTATTATATCATATTATGGACAAGTATCCAAGTTTATTTATTATATCAATCGTTAGCGAGGGTTTGCCGCATAGCTGCTCACAGAATTTAATTTTCGGTTAAAATGTCCATCCTTCCTTTTCTGCAAGTTCGGTCACATTGTAGCAAGGAATATTATATGCATCACATATTTTGGGGATTCTCTTAGGAGAGTTCTTGTCCTCTTCAGTTATTACCGCAATCCTGTATTTCATCGCTGTTGCAATGAGAAATGCATCACCAGACGATTTCATGTTTGTGAAGTTAAGTAGTTTTGGGTGTTCATTCACAATTATTGATACATTGTGCTGCACAACTGCA
>JBBAED010000021.1 GCA_041656115.1 Dehalococcoidales bacterium
AAAATTGGGGTATGTATAATCCCCCATGGGGAGGTGCCTGGTAATGAAAAGATTAATATCCGGTTTAACGATATGTGCATTGTTTTTATTTGTTTTTGCCTTTCAGTCAGCTGTAATTTTAAACGAGCAAAATGATTATGTTATGCGTCGGCAATTAGGCAACCATAATTTTGCCCCGATTGTTCCGACTGATCCAGACAGCTCTTATCTTTCTTATACTTCTTTCAGGCAAAATATCGCTCATGCCGCCGCCGCCCCGCAAGAAATACTTTCCGGTGTTACCGGCAAAAAAATCAGATTTGATTGTGCTGAAGAATTGTATCGGTTTTCAATTGATGTTTCTTATCATTCCGATTTAATATATATAACTCCCGACCCCAATGAAAATGTAAAACTATCAGCCGCGGTTATTACGGTTTTACTTTCGCTTGATTATGTTTTGGGTCAGGATATTGATTATGCGGTCATGAAATCGCGACAGTTTATTCCAATCGGTTATTCTTTTAATTCAATTGATGGGACCCTGCGCCGCAATATTTTCACCGGTTCTTTCGACGGTCGGGGTTTTGAAATAAGCAATCTTTATTTTGCCGACTATGATTTACTGACCACGGTTGAAGGTGAAGGCGAAGAACAGGTCGATTTGGCACTTTCTCCTTATTATGCGATGTTTCCTTATAATGGGGGAGAGATTTGCAATCTCGGTCTGGTTAATCCGACTTTTGAATTAACTTTTGAGCATCCCGATATTCATCGTGCCGCCAATTTGGTCGGTCATAATACATCAACGGGAACCGTCGATAAAGTTTATGTTGTCGATAATCGCGAAGATATTTTCCGTGCCGGTATTAGGATGCGGGCTCCGGTTGGAGCCAGCAGCATAGATTATCAAGCAGCGGGAATTGTTTTTGAAAATGACGGTATTTTTACCGACAGCTACTATGTGTCAAAAGTCGTGGTTAATGCTTCATATATTAACAGTTTTACCGTTCAACCGGTTATTTTTCACAACAACACTACCGCGAGCAATCTTATTTACGATAAAGATGCTTATCAGTTAACGGTTAATATCGGCGGCAATTACTTTAGTATTACCCCGCCGAATGAATTTGCTTTGGGAGAGTCGACCGATACCTTACGGAGCGCCTCGTCGTTAGGGGAAGATTGGTACTATTATCCGGTTGATCGGTATCCTTCGCTTTTAGGTTTAAATTATTCAAACGGTACCTATCAGATTAGCAATGCCGTTGATTTGATCGTGTTTTCGAAAATTATCAATTTCAATACCGTTTATAATGATATCCCCTTTCGGGCCGCTAATTATCGGTTGACCGCCGATATTGATATGAATCAAGTTTCCCCTTCGGCTTATAAAACGATACCGATTGACTTTTCCGGTACGCTTTCCGGTGATAACGGATCGGGCAGTCATTATTATATTTCTAATATGCATTTGGAAAACGGCGTTGTTGTTGATGGTAATTATTATGGCGGTCTTTTCAGTTTGTTAAGCGGTACGGTTTCGAACCTAACTTTTTATAATTGTTCTTTGACCTTAAGCGATGCTGCTAGGTATTACAGTTCTAAATTTAAAATTGGTTTTATTGCCGGCGCCTTAATCGGCGGCACTGTCAGAGATATATCCTGCGATGTTGCAATGGATTTAGGCAACGGTTCGGTTGGCGAGATGGCGGTCGGTTCGATTGTCGGTGTGGCCGGCGGCCGGGTTGAAGCGGTGTATACCGAAGGTGCCATCGATAGCGGAGCCAATCGGGAATATGCCGTCGAGCATGATATAATTGTCAATTATACTGTCGGCGGTATTGTCGGAAAAACCGATGAAACGATTCCGCTTACAATTTATAATGTTCTTAACACAATCGACATTACCGGTATCGGCTCCGGTATGACGGTTACGAGTTCATCAGCTCAGGCCGTCATTATAATCGGCGGGGTTATTGGAGAAATTATCAATACGGGTCCGGCTAAACATAATATCGGTTGGATTACCAATCAGGGCGATATCACCGTTAACTCTTTTTCGGTAACATCCCCGTTGACCCAGTATATTGCCGGAGCGGTCGGTATGAGTCGGGGAGCCGCATATCGTCTCGTTTCGGGTTTTGGCGAATGGTCAAATCAGGGCTTGTTAGATTTTACCGCCGCCGCAACAAATAATATTATTGCGGCCGGGATTGTCATCAGCAATCATTCGGAAGCGACCGAGCTAGTTTGCCTTTATAATCACAATGGTTTTATAACCACAAGTTACGATAACTTACGTTATACATCACTCGTGTATGATATCGGCACTGCCGGTTTCACCCTTTCACAATCGGCAAATTACGCCGATTATGAAATCAATGACGCATTTGATTTTTCCGGTATTTATAGCAATGATAATATCGGCGCCGCGGTCCTGCTAAGGTTTGTCGAGAATTGTGGCAATATTACATACAGTAATATTACCGTAAATAAAGAGATATCGATTGCCGGTATTACGTTAAAAGAAAACGTCAACTTTTTAAATGTTTATTATTCCGGCGAAATCGGCGTTTATAGTATCAATAACTCTTATCCGATATGGATTACGGGAATTACAAAAACATTGTCAACCGATAAATATTTAAAAAATTGTATAAATGAAGGGGCGATTATTCTTGCCGATTATAATTCTTCGGCTAACAGCTATCTTTCCGGTTTGGTGAATATTAATTATAGCGGCGATTTACAAAGTCAGGACGCTTCAACCCGGCCCAAAGCTACCGTCGGTATTATTAATTCCGTTAATTACGGTAATTTATTATCCGTTTATAATGAAGAGGTCTATGGTATTTACGGTTACGGCAATGTTTATGCCGGGGGGGTTGTCACCTTAAATTGCGGTTCGGTTCAGGATACGGTTAATCTCGGTCATATTCGCTTTGCGCATTTAAGCGATTATCCGAGCAGTGTAATAACTTTTAATACTTCTGAATATGTCGCCGGTTCGGTTCAATCATTTGCCGGCGGCCTAACCCTGGGCGGTGTTTCCGCTCTTGTCGGTGCCGGGTCTTCCCGTATTTATGACTGCACCAACAGCGGAGAAGTACTCAGCATTACAAAAAACTACTCGCGGGCCGGCGGTATTCTTGCCGTTTGTCTATACAGCGAAATCAAAGCCGGGGGTGTGCCGACATCATTATTGGTTAACGATATTGAATATTCGATTCTTTCCAACTGTATTAATTACGGAAATGTCAGTGCCGTTACCGCTTCGATCTATGAATACAGCACAACAAACTACTCCAGTTCGGAAACAGCTTGGTATGCCGGTTCAAGTAGCGGTAATTATTTGGTAACGACTACGGTCGGAACCAGTGAACGCCCCGGTATTTATTCCTCGGCCGGCGGAGTTATCGGTTACGGTTTAAGCGTTATGCGCCGAATGGTCAATCATGGCGAGGTCAGTTCCACCGATGTTGCCGGCGGCATTGTCGGTGCCACCTATGTATTGGGAACAGCCAACGGCACGGTTACAACGAGAGTCTATATTGATACCGCCATAAACTACGGTTCGGTTCGCGCCGTTAATAATTCCGATTATGCTTTAATTAATAAGATTAATATTTCTTATGATAATATTTTTGGTTATTTTTATCCGACCGATTCTTCCTTTATATTTCCCGATACCGTTTCCGATATTCGCCGTTTTCCGGAAGGTAAACGCGGAATCGGCGGTATTTTCGGACGATTGCAGCGGGGGCGAAACGGCTATATGTCGGCAGTCGGCGGCAATTTTGATTTTATTGTCAATATGGACCCCGATGTCGACTTAATCGGACGGCTAGACCAAGTGTATAACTGGTCAAGTACGGCCCGCTTTTATATATTTCCCAATTGCTATTATTTTAGTGCCCGAAAAAACGATACAACCCAAGCCGTTTTTACCGGTTATGAATATTTTTATTCAACATCAACGCGTCCCGTCGAATACACCTATACAATCGAGCGGACTAACAATCAGCGTTACCGTTATGAAAATATTAACGGAACTTGGTGGCGCTATACCCAGAATTATGTTGAAACATTTAATGAGGTTTCAATTGAAGGTCCCTTGTTATATGCCATTGGCGGAACCGCTTATTCTCAGGGAACAAAGGAATCGGTGGTAACGAGTGAACCGGTCAGTGCCGAGTGGCGGGAAGATTCGACCAGCGGCGCGGCTATAGACGGCGGGCCTTATGATGAATTTTCTAATCCGTTTCGCCTTACCGCTCCGATTGAAACTTATTATAATCGGTCACAGAAAAAT
>JBBAED010000022.1 GCA_041656115.1 Dehalococcoidales bacterium
GCGGTCCTGTTTCTTCTTTTATTACTGCCATGGACAAAGGCGCGCTGATGGGCGCCCGCGGCAACAGCGGCGTGATACTTTCCCAGATCTTCCGCGGGCTTGCCCGTGAGCTGTCAAAAGAGGAAGTTGTTGGTGCGCGCGCATTGGCCCGGGCACTGCAAAGTGCGGCGGATGACGCCTATGCGGCGCTTAGCGACCCGGAAGAAGGCACGATTCTCAGCGTTATACGCGATGCGGCAACTGCGGCCGAAAAAGCGGCCCAAAACAGGGATGCCACAGCAACATCGGTACTGGCTGCCGCTACCAATGCTTCCCGAGCTTCTGTTATGAATACGCCTAACCTGCTTCCGGTATTAAAAGAAGCCGGCGTAGTGGATGCCGGCGGGCACGGGCTGTTTACTATCCTGGAAGGGGCACTGCTTTACATTAAAGAACAAAGAGACGGGAAAATGCCGGAGGTGCTGTGCCGCCAGAAACCACTGATTACATCGACAAGCGAATTTTATCTGGACGAAGAACATTATGGTTTTTGTACCCAGTTTATGATTAAAGGCGCAAACCTTGCCACAAAAAAGATAAGAGCCTCGCTTAAAGACCTTGGTGAATCGCTAATCGTTGCAGGGGACCCGAATCTTGTGCGCGTCCACATCCATGCTCATGACACAGATTCAGTTATAGAGCAGGCACGTTTATTTGGCACGGTTACCGATATTGATATCTGCTCTATGGACGAACAGCACCAGGACTATCTTCTGGTAAAAAGAGGCACGAGCCTTGAGACTGCGGTTATAGCAGTAGTTAACGGCACCGGACTGGTGAATGCCTTTGCCGACCTCGGGGCAGCCGCGATTGTTCCCGGCGGACAAACCATGAACCCTTCAACCACAGACATCCTGAATACAATCGAGAGAGTCAGCTCAAATTCTATTATAATCCTCCCAAACAACAAGAACGTTGTCACCACCGCCAAACTGGCACAAACGCTTACTGAAAAACACGTTTCCGTTATCCCGACCAAAACCATACCGCAGGGAATTGCCGCCATGATTGAATATATGACAGAGGCCGATTACGAGACTAACCTCCGCATGATGGCAGAGAATTTTAACACCGTTAAATCAATCGAGGTCACGCGTTCAACACGAGCGGCGCGTGTTAACGGGTTGGAGATTAAACCAGGGCAGATTATCGGGTTGCTGGACGGCAAGCTTAAAGCAGTAGCTGAAAAGCCTGCCGATGTTATTTTTGCCCTGCTTGACATGATTAACACCGAAAACTGCCGCATAATTACCGTTTATTACGGGAAAGACATAAAAGAAGCTGAAGCTGACCGCATTACTGCTAAAATAGCTAAAGCTTTTCCGCACGTTTCAGCCGGCACTGTAAATGGCGGCCAGCCGGAATACCACTATATTATTTCTGTAGAATAATACATAAAAACCCACCTGTATTTTACTTACATTTCCAGTCTTCTGACCGTTCCACTTTGTGCTTCCGGCTAGTGTTTTCAATTTAATTATTTATTAGTGTTTTATAAGGTGTTTTTATATTGCACTTTTACTTTTCTTATGTTATTATTGCTGCAACCAAACTAAATATATAAACTGAAAAGGAGGTTTATGTGAAGTTTTTCTCTGGTTTGCGTTCCAAGAAATGGATAATTCTTTTCGGCCTTGCCTTCGGCACTCTTGGCGCGCTGGCTGTCAACTGGGGCAACCCGCCTAATATGGGGATATGTGTTGCCTGCTTCCTGAGAGACATAACCGGTGCGCTGGGGTTACATCGGGCTGGTGTTGTGCAATACATCCGGCCAGAGGTAATCGGTTTTACATTGGGAGCCCTTATTACGGCACTCGCCTTCCGCGAATGGCGCCCAAGAGGCGGCGCCTCACCCATAATACGCTTCTTTTTAGGTATGTTCGTTATGATTGGCGCTCTTGTATTTTTGGGCTGCCCGATCAGGATGCTGCTCCGCCTGGCGGGCGGTGACCTCAATGGGCTCACAGCACTTGCCGGCCTGATATTCGGAATTATCGTCGGCGTTTTCTTCCTGAAAAGAGGGTTCAATCTTGGCAGGGCCCAACCGGCATCGAAAACAGCCGGCACGATTATGCCTCTTGTAATGGTATTTTTACTGGTTCTGGCAATAGCTGCTCCGGCTTTTATCTTCCAAAGTGAATCCGGCCCCGGCTCCTTATTTATGCCATTAGGGCTGGCACTGGTAATCGGACTCTTTGTTGGCTTTGGAGCACAACGAACACGTTATTGCTCAGTTGGAGCATGGCGGGATGTTATTCTGGTTAAAGATTTCCATCTGGTAAGCGGAATAATTGCATTTTTCGTAGCGGCACTTGTTACAAACTATATAGTTGGTAATTTTGGTGCGAGCGGTATTTACCATTGGGGGTTTGAAAACCAGCCGATTTCTCACACTGACCACCTCTGGAACTTCTTAGGTATGGGGCTTGTAGGTGTGGCCGCTACACAAATGGGTGGTTGCCCGCTCAGAAACCTTGTACTTTCCGGAGAAGGTGATACGGACGCCGGTATAACGGTACTTGGATATATTTTCGGTGCGGCGATTGCCCACAACTTTGCCATTGCAGCCAGCGCTTCCGGCGTAAACACCTGGAGTATTGCCGCTGTTGCCATTGGATGGGTATTCAGCATCACAATTGGTTTTACAATGCGAAAAGTTTAAATAAAAGGAGCCAAAAATAAAATGGTCGAAGTTGATGTGAGAGGCTATTCCTGCCCTGTTCCGGTGGTAAAAACTAAAAAAGCAATGGAAGCTAACCCCGGTAAGGTATTAAAAGTGCTTGCAGATACACAAGCCGCCGCTCAGAACGTAGCCCGCCTTGGCAAAAACAGCGGGTTTGAGGTTGAGACATCCGAGGGAGACGGATATTTTACTCTGATTTTGAAGCCCGTATCTTCTAAAGCATAAACAGAGAAAAGATACTTACGGTTTTAAAGTACCGCCTTCCTTAGGGAAAAATTCTGCCCTCCTAAGCGCAGATGAAAGAGCGCATAAGGCGTGCCCAAGATTACACTCGGGCACGCCTTAGTTTATTTTTGACGTGCATTTCTTGAAACCAACGGCCAGTGTTGCGGGGGCGGTTTTTCGGCAGGGGATGACGCCCTCTTTGAGGATTCTCCCTTATTTATATCCCTGAGGGGCCGGGCCGCATAGCCCGCAAATAACCTCAGGGAAGACATGTTTTACTGCCGTCTTCCCTGGAAAAATAATTTCTTTAACATCTTCAACTTTTTTGACAAACCCTGTCACACAACTCCTGTATAATTTCAAATATTGCAGAGGCTTACTGCCTTTGCCACTTCTGCTCTTCCTCTATTATTTTTTACACCCGGCAACAAACCGGATCTCAAACTACTAATTTCATGCAAACGCAGCAGGGCTGATTAATTTTCAATGACATATAAAAGGAGAGTTCTATGTTAAGAGGCACGGTTGAACCGGCAATGGAAAGCGTTTTAGAAGATGGAAACGAAACGGGATTTTTAGGCAGCATTTTCGAACGTATGGAAAAAAGAGCCAAGGGCATTGTTGACGGATTCCTTGACGACGATAACAGGGCACAGGAGGCGATTGTATTCCCCCGTTATTACGGAGAGCTCCTGGCGTGGGCTGTTGATTCTGTCCTTAAATTAAAGGGGGCGGAAATCAAAAGAGTGATTGGCTATTTTTCCACAGAGCCGATTTATACAGAGGTAAATACAGATTACACCGAAAAGCAAAACATCCTTGCAGATGGCAGAATTCTTGCTGAGATTGACAGGGTTAAAATCGTGCTGTCAGTTAGCATAGATTATAGCGGCCTGAATGTTGCGACACTGGAAAGCACGAAGGAAAATGAAGCCGTGATTACCAGGCTGGCAGAAGAAATTGAAGAATATGCCAAAAATAATAACTTTTACCGCGGGAAAAGGCTTGAATTACGAAGCGGTATTAAGATGGTATGCCTGAAAGAAAAGCCTTGGGATGATGTTGTTATAGATGAAGAAATCAAAAAAGAATTGCGCAAAAATACAGTTGGGTTCATAAATAATATAAAACTTTGGGAAGAGCTGGGCATTCCCCCTAAACGCGGAGTACTTCTGGAAGGAGAGCCCGGCACCGGTA
>JBBAED010000023.1 GCA_041656115.1 Dehalococcoidales bacterium
TTACAATCAGCGGATTAATATCGGTCACAAATACCTCTTCTACAAGTGGCGGATTTGACGAGGAAAGCGATGATGAACTTCGTGAGCGGTATTTTGAAAAGGTTTCTCTTCCCTCTACGAGCGGCAGCAAATATCACTATGTCATGTGGGCAAAAGAGGTCAGCGGCGTGGGCGATGCAAAATGCCTGCCCCTGTGGAACGGAAACGGTACGGTGAAAGTTATTATCATAAATGCCGACAAACAAACCGCAAGCGAAGATTTGATTTACGAGGTTGCGGCACATATAGAAGAAAGCAGACCAATCGGTGCGGCGGTAACGGTGGAGAGCGCAGTGCCTTTGAACATCAACATATCGGTTTCCCTAACTCTGGCAAACGGTGTAACAACAGAAACCGCAACAGAAAAGATAACCGAGGCTGTTTCTTTATATTTAAAGAAAAACACCTTTGCAGGAACATATATTTCTTATGCTCAAATCGGCGGATGCATTTTAAGTGTGGAAGAAGTCCTTGATTACAGCAATTTAAAGGTAAATGGTGCTACTTCAAATATATCGGTGCCTGAAACGTCTGTGCCGGTGTTGGGGGTGATTACCGTTGCGTAACTATCTGCCGACATACTATGCAAAATCCAAGGTGATGAACAACTTGTTTGATTCCCTGGAGTCAGAGCATGATCGGTTAAAACAAGAGGTGCATCTAACCGAGAACCAGTTTTTTGTATTGCTGACCGATAAGGATATATCAAGGCATGAGGCTGATGTTGGTTTATCCCCCGATAATGCAGCGGATATTGAAACCCGCAAAGGCAGAGTCTTATCTCGCCTGCGCGGCACGGGGACTGTCACCAAGTCAATGGTTAAAAATGTGGCGGCATCTTTTGTAAACGGTGAGATTGAAATAGTTGAACACGCAGGGGATTACCTGTTTGAAGTAAAGTTTATGAGTAAGCGGGGTGTGCCGTACAATCTTGCCGACATACAAAAGGTGATTGAAGATATTAAGCCCGCCCACTTGGCGGTGGAATACATCTTCACTTACCGTCTGTGGCAGGATGTTTTAAATACTTTATCGGGTTGGAATGAAGTAAAAAATTACTCTTGGGAAAACCTTTTAACATTTGAGGTAAAAAACAATCTTAGAATAATTGATGACATTCCATATTACTGCGGTGACGGTGGAAATGGTATCGTCATTTGGAACGAAAGTAGAGCGTATGCAAGGGGGGTAATGTAAATGGCAGAAATACAACCAAGTGATATAGGTCTTGCGACATTTAATGATGTAGGCGATGTGGCAAATTTGCAGACCAATGCAAAGGAAATCGTATCTGCAATCAATGAGGTATTGGCAAGCGGCGGGGGCGTTTCATCAGGCGAGCAGATTTTTATGGAGGGCGAGGACAACACCGTAATCGGCGGCGGCAATATCATATTCGGAAACGGGAACAGAGTTTTCGGCTCGGGGAATCTGATCGTGGGAGACAATCACCTGATTATCGGGTCGAATAAGACAGTTGCAAAATATATCGACATAAGCACAGAGTGGTATGACTATCCCGCAAAGAAGATCTATTTTTATTATTTTGGTGAAGACAATATAGCGCCGATCCCCTCCGGAACTACGGTCTCTTTTTCCCTGCAGCAGACCTGGGTTGATGCAAACTGGACGGACTGGTTCTATGTGGAGAGCAAAAGAATTATAACAACGGTAGTCGATTTTAATGTGAACGGCAGCTATATCGAGGTTGCCGAAATGCCGGAACTCTCCTTTGACCCGCCCGATGATGTTCATACCATTTTAGATTTTGGGTATGTCCTAAACTTTATCGTTTTGAGTGAGGAATACAAGAAAAATGGGAATGGTTCTCTCAGTATGGGCGGTACTTCAATGGGAGTGTCAAGTATCAGCGGAAACGGTGCAAATGCCTCGGGGAATTACTCAGCCGGGTTTAATGCGGCATCGAGCAAAGGGTATGGCACCTTTGCCGCAAACTCGAGCTACGCAGAGGGGAACTATGCTTTTGCCGTCAATCAGGGAAGGACTTATTCCGAATACTCCACAGCCTTAAACACTGCATATACCTACTCGGGATATTCCTGTTCGCTCAATGGCGGAAGGACCTGCGGCAGAGCCATCAAATGCGTTTCGATGAACAGCAGCAGCGGAACAATTACCGCAGCCGAAGGAGAGTCCTTGACCGGTCTTAGCGGCGCTACATTTCTTGTTCGGTATAAGAATTCGTATAACACGATTATTTACAATACGAAAATGGTGACATCAATCAGCGGCAGAGTGCTATCCTTTGCCGAAGGCTTTGGCGGCTCTGGTTATAGCTTAATGCCGGACGGATATATCTTCAGGGTAGAGGTGAGTAATGGTCACAACATGGCGACCGGTTACGGGGTTACGGGAAACAAGTATTCCCAGGCGCATGGTCTGTACACTCTTTGTGTGCATGAGGGTGCGACGATATACGGAAAATACGGCGTTTCCCCCGGAAATTATTCTTGGAGTCTTGCAAACGGTACCTCATTTTCTGATATGGCATTGGCCATTAAAATTCTTCAAAACGGGGATATCCACACAGACGGGACATTGTCCTCGCCCTGCGCCGACTATGCGGAGTTTTTCGAATGGCAGGACGGCAATCCAAACGGTGAGGACAGAGCAGGATATTTTGTGAAACTGATTGGGGATAAGATTGTAAAGACTGATGATTTCGATAACCCTATCGGTATTATCTCGGCAATGCCTGCCATTATAGGCGACAGCGGCGAGATGCACTGGCAGGGTAAGTTTGTAACGGATGACTTTGGCAGGGTGCAGTATCATGATGTTGTTATCCCCGAGGAAAAAGACGATGAGGGGAATATTATCGTTGAGGAGCATACCCAGCGCCAGCCCATTTTAAATCCTAATTGGGACAGCGCGCAGGAATATATTCCAAGGCAAAACCGCCCCGAATGGGCAACGGTGGGTGTGCTTGGTAAACTGATTGTCTATGATGACGGCACACTAAAATCAGGGGATTTATGCAGATGCGGAAATGGTGGTATTGCAGTAAAATCAGTTAATAATGGGTACCCTGTGCTAAAACGCATAGCAGAGGATAAAGTTTTGATTTGGTTTAAATAATGGGGGGGGTGAAATAGATGCCGAAAACAACAACAAATTATGGCTTTAAAAAGCCGCTGTATAACGAAAATGCTGATGTTGCGGTGCTGAATGAAAACTTTGACGCATTGGACGAACTATTAACACCTACCATATCAGCGAATACTGCGCCTACATCGATTTCAAAGGGCAAGATAGTGAACATTTTAGGCTGGCTTGCAAACCGTATCAAATCAATCACGGGTAAAGCCAATTGGTACACTGACCCATCGGTTACCTTGGAGGATTGTAAAAGTCATATTCAAAGTGGCAGTCATACCAATGCAACTGTTGCCTCAAGCGGTTTTATGAGCGCCGGGGATAAGCAAAAGCTGGACTATGCCACAAATGATTATACGGCAAGTCGTCTGATTTTGCGGGATAGCTATGGCAGAGCAAGGGTGCAAAATCCTGCCGATAATTACGATATTGCAAATAAAAGTTATGTGGATAATAACTTTG
>JBBAED010000024.1 GCA_041656115.1 Dehalococcoidales bacterium
GCAAGATAAAAGTATAGATTGGAAAACATTGAGAATGCTGTGCGAAAAGAAAGGAATAAAAATAATAGAAGCGGAGGCATGTTCTGACCATGTACATATGCTTGTAGCAATACCGCCAAAGTATAGTGTAGCCCAAATCATGGGATATCTGAAAGGCAAGAGCAGCCTTATGATATTTGATAAATTCGCAAACTTGAAATACAAGTACGGGAATCGTCATTTTTGGTGTAGAGGTTATTATGCAGATACAGTGGGTAGAAACGAAAAGGCGATAAGGTCATATATACAAAAACAGTTACAGGAAGATATCGCTAATGACCAAATAAGCATAAAAGAATATATAGACCCGTTTACGGGTAAGCCGGAAAAAGATAACAGCTAAAAAAGCCCTTTAGGGCTAGTTGGGACAAAATAGCAGTTGGCGTACTGTTCAACGAGCCTTGAGGCTCTCGCTAGTATCAAAGGCTTGGAGCCTTTGTACAAACTACCGGCTCAGCCGGTAGTTTTGATTTGTTTTTGTTTAAAAAAAACCACCGGCTGGCCGGCGGAAATAAAAGCTTTAGCTATGAATGGAAAAGATAATCTCCTTTTGATTTATGTCATGCGAATACTTGTCGGTGAAAAAAGCTTGCATATACCCAACGAGAATCAATGAGCTGATGCAGTATTGGCCGGGAAGATATAATCCCAGCCTTTTTTAGAAGAAGATTGGTATTGGATATTTTCAGTTAATTTACTGCATCATGTAGCCTTGGCGACTATCAAGAAATGTCATCCTTTCCACCATTTATTGAAAACTGCGCAATCAATCATTATCTTTTTTGTTTCCACCGACAAGCAAATGCTTTATAGGAAAAACGTTTGTCAATCTTTTTGAGGTATACTGTAACTTCTCATGCAAGTCCCCAGACGGATATAAATGCAACAGCTTCTGCCAAATCGCTTAACATAATATCTTTTCCTTTATTCAATACTCGCAACTTAGAATCATCATTGTTTATTTGGATTATATCCGTAAATGTAAAAGGCGAACCGTTGATTGCGGAAAAAATAACATCACGGAATGAAACGACCGTTCCATTTACTTCAATCTGTATCTGTGTTTTATTCCCATCAATAATATTCGATACATATAGCATAAAGTTGACGACATACTTGCCGGGCTTGCTTATAATAAATTTAGCTGATGAATGATTATAATTTATGTACGGCTCGCCGCTTATTGTTTCAACGTTAAACTTGATTGTTTCACCCGATCTATAACAACGCTTCGTTTGTTCTTTAGGACGGATATCCAAATACTGTGCAGCAATAAGAGAAACAGACGAACCGGCAGGACCGACGGGACCGACCGGACCGATGGGGCCGGGGTATCCTCTTTCGCCTTGCGGACCTTCCGGCCCCTGACAACCTTTTGGGCCTTGCGGCCCTTGAGGGCCTGTGGCGCCGACCGGACCATCCAGCCCCATAGGCCCGGGTGGGCCTTCGAATCCGCGTTCACCTTGAGGCCCTTCCGGACCTTCCGGCCCCCTGCATCCGGCAGGCCCTATATCTCCTCTCGGCCCGCGCGAACCCGGCGGCCCCATAGGGCCCGGGGGGCCAGGATTTCCTTTTGGACCAATAGGGCCTGGGCAACCGGGATCTCCCTGCGGACCAACGTCGCCGCGGACGCCTTGCGGGCCGGGACAGCCAGGTATACCTTGCGAGTCCGTTGAACAAGCTGAAGCGATGGCGCAAAGAGCGCAACACGGGTTAAAATTTGATTTATAAACGGGAAGCGGAGGATTTTTAGCTCTTATTTCCACAGCGCGGCGTTGGTTTATACGATTTTTATTCAATTTCAGAAGTCTCCCTTCGGTTTACTCCAAGTTGACGTATGTCTAAAATGATAAGTCAATCAACTTGAGTATTGCCGCATAATCTCGCGTCTATATCCATTCTAACAGTTTGACAAATTCCAACTTAATAAACTAAGTTAGAACACGATAGTTCATTGTATATTATGAAAAAAATATTCTTTCTGTGAGTATGGCGTTTGTAGCTTTGAAGTATGGTTCGGCAGATAGTTTTTTGTATCAAGTACCAAATTTTTTTCTAATGAATAAAATATATTGAGTACTAGTCTATTCAAAAAACAAAAAAGGATTTACAGCAATGTACAGAAAAGAAGATCTGAATACCTATAATTGTCAATCAAACTTTCCGCTGACATGTCCGCCGGAGACATCGGGACAACCGGGACCTCCGGGACCTCCGGGACCGCCGGGACCAATGGGTATGCGTGGTTTGAAAGGAGATCCGGGATGTCCGGGACCTAAGGGTGATGTGGGTTACCCCGGTCCTCAGGGGGCGCCCGGCCCAATGGGACCGGAAGGCCTTAGAGGCCAAAGGGGTCCTCAAGGCGAAAAAGGCGAAAAAGGCGATCCGGGATGTCAGGGACCTGCCGGTTCCCGCGGTCCTCAGGGGCAAATAGGCCCACAAGGGCCTCAAGGGGTTCGCGGTGATATTGGCCCCCAAGGTGATCCTGGTTGTCAAGGAGCCATTGGGCCGCGAGGCAATCCGGGCCCGGCCGGAATACAGGGCATAGCGGGACCTGCCGGCTCAAGAGGGGATATAGGGCCTGCGGGCCCACAGGGTGCACCGGGACCTGAAGGAGCTCAGGGATTGCAGGGCCTGATCGGACCGCCCGGCCCGATGGGACCGGAAGGGCCGTCGGGAGTACAAGGCCCCGAAGGACCTATGGGCGCAAGAGGTTGCCAAGGCCCGGAAGGCCCTCAGGGAATAATGGGAGACGTTGGGCCGACCGGATCTGAAGGACCGATTGGGCCGACCGGACCAAGCGGACCAAGCGGACCGACCGGCCCTCAGGGAGAAACCGGCACAATGGCTGATACGACGGAATGTTTTGCCATCAGCCAGTGGGCTAATCTTTTGGAGCAGATAATAACCTTATACCCCGCTACTACCATGACCTTTTTTATAGAACAAATGGCTACAGTGACAGGCACGCCTATTCAAGTCTATGCTTCACCCAGTGCCGGCGGACCGGGACTGCTGATAGTACAAAACGGCTCGGATTACCATTATATATCGTTGAGCAGACTCGCCGCGATAGCTCTTGATCCCAGTGCGGTTTATAACCCCAGCATCACATATTTAACTCCGCCCGATCCCTATTCCCCGGGCTGCGACACTGACAATATACTTGCCCTACAATCGTCTATGTCGATAGGGGATCAGATTAACTTCGTAACCGCGGTAAACACCGTCGGAAACGGTGAGATATATATAAATGAGCCGGGCATAATTGTAGTAAGCGACGGCTCGGGCAATGACCCCGTATTTCTATATACTCCGCAGATAAGGTCTTTGACTAAGGACTCGCTGGTGTTCAGGGCGTCTGGTGAAAGCAAACAGGTTAAGAAAGCTATAAAAGTTATGATTAAAAATAATAATTGAGATTGATTTGCTGCAACTATCGCTCAATACGCGGCAACACAGAGGATGCGTTAAACGTATGCGGCGGCACGGTTGATTGAAAGTTGGCGTTGCGGCCCTGCTGCAGCCGGCCCACACACCGTGCCG
>JBBAED010000025.1 GCA_041656115.1 Dehalococcoidales bacterium
GGATCTTTCCTCCAACGAATTTAAGACCGGGTCTGCCAAAACCGAGGCAATGAGGGCACTTAAAGATGCGGCACTGAAGACATCTTGTAGAGGTGATACGCCATTCGGCTTCAAGAGTATAGATTATAGAGCCGATATGAAACCGGCCTTTTTCGGAACCATCACCACACAGAGCACGGAATCTGGGTTGGCTCCTTTCCCTATATTGTTGACTATTTCGCTGCCGAATGACAAATATCCCGAACTCGTATTGAAAGGTAACTTTAATCCTATGTGCGAATGGGAAGAAGTAGTACGCTGGTTTTTTGGGGTTCCGGCCGGCACATTAGCCGCCGCCCAAATGAGGATAGGCAATCCGGACCTTTATGTCGAGGCTCTTGAATTCATAGAAAACCGGGTTTACTCCTTTAGAAATGTTCCCTTTGCACCTAGCAATAATCAAAATCACTATGAAGACGGAATAATAGCCTCTACCACCCATAAACGATTACGCTCGGTAGTGCTACGCAACAGTGATATTCCTACCGGCATAGGGGATTATAAAAAAGCACAAACCTTGGTACATGAATTGACCCATGCTCTGGAACATAAAAACATGGGCGATATGTGGACCCTTTTTTCCGCATCGGCGGGACATGAGCGGCATACCTACTTTTTACAGTATGCTTCCGATGCCATTTATGAACTTGCCCTTGCCGAACGGGATATAAATGCGGAAAATAATGTTAAAAAAGCTATTGCAAGCATGCACAGGTCTTATTTTAATTCGAACAATACGCCCGAGCCTCGTAACTTGGAATGGTTCGGAGCCTCCATTCCTACCCAGCATAATCTTTTTAAGGCCTATCTAAATAACTGGTTGCAGGTTGGAACCTGTACCGGTGCCGGTAAGGTGGGGGAAATAATTTCACGAAAATATTTCCCCGGCGCCCTGAAAAATAAAGACAGTAATTATCCTGCAAATTTTGAAATTCAATCGGGTAGACTTAAAGGGACTTGCTTTATATTCTCCTGGGTGGACGGAATGCTCGTTAAATTCAGTGTTTGGCACAAAGATTATAAGTTTGAAATCAAAAACCCTTTACGTTGGAACGGTGGGTTTACATTGAAAACACGGTTCGAGGTCATTGATAAACTTGCTTCGGGGGGGATGAGCACGGGATCGGCACAGCGTGACCGTGATACCTTTACGGTTACGTTTACGGCATCGGAAACATTTAACGCGGAAAACCCGGAATATATGAATATCACCGGATTTAATGCCGTATGGCGATTAGAAGGTGGAAACGATAACCATAGCGTTGTGGCTCCCGATGTGCACGGTGGAAGGATGACTACGGCCTTGATAAGTAACAACGGTTTAAAAAGAAAACATGAGGATTAAATAATATAAATTATGAATAAAATTTTGACATTATAATAACAAAAAACCGCCGGTATCGGCGCGAAAGAAATAAGGAGATTGATATGAGTAAAGCATGTCCATTTTGCGGCACGGAGGTATCTGATACCGCAAAATTTTGTAGAAGTTGTGGTAAAGACATTGTTGCGTTTACGGAAATCCGCCGGAATGTTGAAAAAATTCCGGTAGGAAGGCTTTGTACTAATTGCGGCACCTCGCTTTCGCCGACGGCTAAATTCTGTAGGAATTGCGGGAATCAGGTATCAGAATCCGATGCTTCGTTGCAACGGGAAGATACTTCAAGTGATAGGAATTACGGGAATCAAATATCACAAGCCGATGCCCTTTTGCAACCGGAAGATACTTCAAGCGAGAAGGAAATAAAAGAGGTTGTCCGACAGGTGGCGGGAACCATAATGGCTTCCTCATCGCCCGGGGATTGTGTTCTGGGGGTTAATACACCATCCGCCATACCGGCCGATACTGCCGGCCAGATTTCGGCGACAGTTTCGGTATTAGGCCCTCTTAAGGTATTAGGCAATGGTTTAATTACAGCAATCAAAGGGCTCAAAGAAGCGGGAAAAAACAAGAAAGCCTTGGGATGGGCCATTGTCATGGCGGTTATTTGGTTTACTCTCACTATGTTTTCCGCTATGGGAACATCCGTGCCTGCTTGGTTAAATTTTCTTACCTTCGCTAAGGGAGGGACTACCGGAGGAATTCCGGGTTTTGTCGGCGGTGTATTAGGCAAAGGATTATTTGTATCGCTAATCATGGGAATGATACATAATATCGGACGGCCCAAGGCCACGAAAAATCTCTCCGATTCCACCGAAAAGGCACAATCTTCTCATGGGTATGGCCTGATACTGTGCGGCATGGGATTGGCATTGATAATTTATAATTTTATGACCGGTGATAACTCATTACAAAACAGTATGGCAGGAATTATTGCGGCCGCATCTGTGGTCCGTTCTTCAAAACAAGGCGGTTTTATTCGTCAATTGATGGTTTCGCTTACCGCACGGTTTTCCGGAAAGAAACTTCCTTTAGATGGCCAAGTTAAACACCTTACCACCGGGTTTGCAGCCGGCTTTGGGTTGAGTTTGCCATTGTCTTTTTCAGGGAACCTTTGGGTTTGTTATCTGACAGGCCTGGCGGTCTTTATTATCGGAATAATTCTTTGTTCAACAGTAAGGAAACAAAAGGATATTTCGGCTGTCTGATATTTGTTTGTTTTTTTGTCGGAGTATGGAATTTAATTAATTGAGGGGGGAATATCATGGAAGTTACCGAACCGTCGGAAAACAATAAAACTTTCCTTATTAAAGGCCCGGACGGCAAATATTGTTGGTTGTATGAAACCAATCTGTATACTAATCCGGTTTATCTTTTTCTTACATGGAAGATATTTTTCTTTATCTGGCTTGGTGTTGATATTTTTGTTTTGTTGATTGTCACTTGGGGGCATAATCCGCTTGATGAGCTTGAAAGTTTGATAAGTATCGGTTCTGCCATGTTTTATGTCTTGTTGGGTATATTGATTTTAATCGCTATTTCCTATTATATATATGCGCTGATTATGCATGGCAAGTATTCTGTTTTATTCGAGATGGATAACAAAGGTGTTCGGCACACACAACTTTCAAATGATTCTAATAAAGCAAAAAAAGTAGGTACGCTTACCACTTTGACGGGTATGGCTTCCGGGAATTTAAGTGCTGTAGGAGCCGGGCTTCTTGCATCGGCCGGAGGGTCGATGTATACGGAGTTTAAAAAAGTCAGATCGATTAAAACAAATCAGAGAAGGCATATTATCAAGCTCCGTTCCTCAGACATGATGCACAATCAGGTTCATACGGCGCCGGAAAATTTTGATTTTGTATTGGGTTTTATCAAGGAACAGGTAAAACTAAGCTCCGGTAAAGGCGGGTCCGACCGATAATTGAATTTTGGGGGAAAGTCGAATAAGGGGAGCAGGTTGCATGGATAAAGTATCTTAATTAATCAATGCTTTATACGGCAAAAACAACAAGTTTGCTAAAGATGTTCCTATCGGCCTTATCGAATAAATTAGGGGGCGTTTTTATGCGTATCGGCTATATACATAGTTTTTATTCATTGG
>JBBAED010000026.1 GCA_041656115.1 Dehalococcoidales bacterium
ATTAAATAATCCAAGATTTTGACAAGCCGCATGGGCTCGGGCGCGTCTGCGGAAACGCTGAAGCCGCCCCAAAAAAAGTTCCAACCCTTGTAGGCGCCTTTGTATTGCCCGTCATCGCTGTCAGGCATTGGCAAAATGTCCAGCATATCCATATAGCCATCGGGGTTAAGCGCACGGAATTCGGTCAACGCTCCTGCCACTATGCCGTCGCCGTTGCTTATCATTGCGCCGACGCGGCCCTGGAAGAAGCTCAGTCGGTTTTCGTCCTCAGTCTGTAAAAAGTAATCGGGATAGACATAACCTTCCGATGTGCCGGTTTTGAACCAATCAATCATAGTTTGATAGTTTTCGGTGTTGACCGATAGCTGTATGTCGCCGTTGTCGTCACGGAAATAATCTGGCACCACTCCGAAAGTTCCCATAAAATCTTTATAGAAATCAAAATTGTTTGGCAACGACAGACCGTAGGTATTGTTCGTTTTATCACCGTCGGGGTCTTTAAGCGCAAAATAGGTGAGCATGGAAGTAAAATCAGATAGCGTCTGCGGATGGTCGTAAACTTCATCACCTGTTTTTCCGCGCCCACCGTTTGCCACGCTGTCCTCATTCCATTTCCTCATCCAATCCTTTCGGACATAGAGCGTGTGGTTGGAAACACCGGTGCTTTGCGGCAAGAAATAATTTTTTCCGTTTAATTTTGTGGTTTCCTTATATTGCTCAGAATCCAAAACAGCCTTCAAATTTTTTGCATCAAGTTTTTCAATATACGGGTTAAGGTCAGTGATAACTTCGCGCCGGATTAAATCAGTATAAGAGCTTTCCGAGGGTATAGAAAAGAAAAGATCAGGGGTATCGCCGTCATATACCTCGTTGTTGAGACGAGTGCGCCAATGCGCTTCTGCACTGCCGGAAATATTTAAGCTGACGTTAAATTTGCTTTCGAGATATTTCAATACCCTGTCATTCTCAAGATTTTCAAAGTCCTGAAGTCCGGGCGCGAAAATACGGTAGGAAATTTTCTTATCAGTTTCCGAAAAATCATAAGTCAGTCCGGCAGACGGTTCCGGGCCGCAAGCGGCAAGCAGACTCAGTAACATTGCAATTGCCATTGCTAAACATAGTTTTTTTATTTTCATAGTCTAATGATCTCCTTATTTTATTCTTTTACCGAACCCAAAAAGATACCCTTGACAAAATATCTTTGCACAAACGGATACACAGCTACAATGGGGATTAATGCAAACACAATTAACGCCTTTTGAAAATTTTCAGAAAAATCTTCAAGGTTTATGCCTTCACCGATATTTCCGGTGTTGGTATTAATGACGATATTTTGCAAGACGTTCTGAAGCGGCAAAAGATGTTTGGCTTTTTTGATAAAGATATATGCGGTAAACCAGTCATTCCACTTGCCTACCGCACAGAACAGCGAAAGCGTGGCAATGATGGGCAGCGAAAGCGGAACAATTATTCCTGCCGTAACCCGGAGCGGTCCTGCGCCGTCCATTTCCGCCGCGTCGATAAGGGCTCCGGGTATTTGCATGATGAAGTTTTTCATCAGTATGATACTGAATGCGGACGCGGTACCCGGGATTGACAGCACCCAAAAGGTATCGATCAGTCCAAGTTGGGAAATGACTAGGTAATAAGGTACCAGTCCTCCGCTGAACAGCATGGTAAACAACACAAAGAGCATCATTGTGCGCCTGAAAGGAAGTGCTTTTTGTGAAAGCGCTGCACCTGCGAGTACTGTAATAAACAAATGCACCGCCGTCGCCGTCGCCGTTATTGCCAAGGTTATAAAAAAACTTTTATAGATTGCCGGGCTTTTTAAAATAAACGCATAGGCTCCGAGAGTAAACTCGCGGGGAAAAAGCATGGTTCGGTCTCTTAAAACCGCTCCTCGGCTTGACAAGGACACCGCCAGCAGATTCATGAACGGCACAACCGTTACCGCAACAAGCAGCAGGATAATGCAAAATATTATAACATCGGCAGGCTGGACCCGTGTTTTTTTCTTTATAGCCTTTACCATACGCCTGTGCCTCCTATTTTGTTCGCGGCGCGGTTGGTAAAATAAATCAGCACGAATGCTACCACCGACTTAAACAGGCCCAAGGCGGTAGACAGCTCGATGTTATGACTGATTCCTCCCTCAAAGCCAATCCTATACAGATATGTGTCGATAATATCCGCAACATCGTACACGGGTTCGGAGTACAGGTTGTATATCTGATCAAAACCTCCGTTTAAAATCCCCGAAAGTGAAAGGATAAGTTGTATGGATATCACGGGCGCGATCCCGGGCAAGGTAATAAAACGGATGCGCTGGAGGCGGTTTGCACCGTCAATCCGTGCGGCCTCGTACATACAAGGGTCAATACCCGAAAGCGCGGCAAGATATAGCACTGAGCCAAATCCCATTCCCTTCCAGATGTCAGACAGTATTATAAACGTCAAAAACGGGCCGCTTGAAGTAAGGAAGCTCACCGGCCCCAATCCAAATACCCCGACAAACCGGTTAATCAACCCGTCTTGCATGAGAAGCGTTTTGAACATTCCCGCTAAAATTATCCACGACAGAAAGTGCGGCAGATAGAGCACCGTTTGCGCGAATTTTTTAAATCTCGCAAACGGCAGCTCGTTGAACAAAAGAGCGAGTATTATGGGTGCAGGAAAGCCTATTACCAACCGTAACAGGCTGATAACCAAAGTGTTTTTAAGAACACTCCAAAAATACGGGTCGCGAAACAGCGTTACAAAATGACCGTAAAACGGCTGCATCCACGGACTGCCCCACACACCGTATTTTGGCCAAAAATCTTTAAACGAGAGCACAATCCCCGCCATTGGAAGATAGTTAAACAGAATAAACGATAGCGCGCACGGCAGAAAAAACAGATAATACACATAATATTTTTTAAACCCGCGCAAGTTTCTTTTACCCGTTTGCCGCAAGTTTTCAGGCGGTGTATTTAGCGATTTCATACATTTTATCCTGTCCGCCGTTCAGCGGCAGATTGTAATAAGCTTTGCCGTCAACATCGACCGAAAGCAGCAGCGTATATTCCCCCGCCGGCAAACCGCTGGGGATGTCAAGTTTTATTGTGCCTGTCTCTGCTTGGGCGGACTTGCTGTCGGCAG
>JBBAED010000027.1 GCA_041656115.1 Dehalococcoidales bacterium
CTGTGGAGGCAAAAAGAAGGCAGCTTGTCGCGGATATAGCCGACAGGAGGTATGTGAAAATCGAGGGGATAAGCACCATAGGCGGCGGAGTGCGTATGAACAACAGTGAAATGTGCGTTTTGGACGGGCTTGATATGCACTATATAAGCCATTATATCGATGGCGGGGATCAAAGGGAAGGCTTTATTGACAGACCGCGCAACAACACGGATCAAAACGGCGCGCCGCCTCGCGGGGAAATGGGTATTTATGTGGGTGGAACTGACAACATCATTGTCAACAACATAATAGACCACAGTGCCGCGTCGGGAATTTACGCAACCGGGCTTTATACATACATTGAAAATAATGCATTAAACGACTGCGGTTATATGGGCAGCTATATATCGGGGATCAACCTGTTTACCGAGGCATGGAATTCCCCAAACCACCCTCGCGGCGGATACGCGATATTCAATAATACGGTTTACAACTGCGGCAGGTCAACCTTTAATGTAAGCCGCAGCCAGCAAGCCGGATACGGGCTTGTGCCGTTTATACCGTATGAGGTGGCGTTCAATGATTTCCATGACGGCATTCTGACCTCGCTTGATACGGGATTAACATACGAGTATTATACCCTGCAGGGACATGATAAGCTGAAATCCTCCATGCACCATAATCTTGTGTACTACACGGTCGCTCCGGAGGAAAAGAACGCCTTCTGCATGGGAATATATCATGACGGCGGCACCCAGGGGATTGATACCTACAACAATGTTGTTTTTACAACACAACAGGATACGGTGTTTACCTATGGAGAAGTATTCGTCCAACCGTTGCCGGCGGCAGTCGCCAATCATGATGTGTGGAACAATTCTACACTGCATGTCGTTGAGGGAGGCGTTGCGGCGCTTAAGGAAGAGCATTATCCGAACGGACAGCCGTTTTATGCCGGCGCGCGGCTCGAAGGTGAAAAATATCTTGTGAATTACGAAAGGGTTACTGAAAACAAGAATAACGGCTCTTTCCTGTGGGCGAAGGACGCGGAGCTGTCGGACGGCATAGTTATTGATGAGTACGGATACGCGGCGTTTAGCGGCAACGGTCAGTATATCCGCTTTAAAGATGTGGATTTCGGAGAAGCAAGCAATGTGCTGTCACTGATGTTTGCCGGTGATAAGTATAACACCTTAGATGAAATCGAGATAGTTGTGGGCAGTCTTGCTTCGGGCAAAAAGTATACAAAGAAACTCAATGTGACTTCGCCGTATTTTAATTGCAACAACCTTAATAAAATCCCAATAGACATGACTTCCGGACTTTCCGATGTCTACATATGTATGGCATCTTACAAATCAGTTAGATTTCTCGGCATACTCCAAGATGCTTATAATATTGATAATATGTTGGCGGCAAAGGTATACGGCGGAACTTTTAGCAATGCCTATAACAATTCGATAGGTGATCCCACAGCTTATTTTGTCGGAACGGGAGATCCTGTAAACCCTATGGTAAATAATACTTGGCCGGATAATCTCTTAGAGTACCAAAAAATAACTCTGTTAGGAGACAGTAATATCCTTGTGATTGCTGCGGGAAGCGCCGGCACATCCGCAGGTCAACCCATTGAAGTGCGTCTGGGCAGTAAGACCGGCGAAGTGTTGGCAAAGTATTATGTAAATAAGAATAGTTTTACCGATTATACGCCAAAGGAGGTTCCGCTCAGCAGAACCCTGTCGGCGGGAACATATGATTTTTGGCTTACATTTCCGCGGGAAAAAGGTCGTTATTTATCTTCAAATATATACTATTTTGCTTTTAAAAAGATGGACGGCAATTAAAGGAGGCTAATTTACATGGTTAAAAGATTGGTGTGTACTTTCCTTGTGGTTTGCGTGATGCTTGCCCCAATGACTGCCCTGTCAAATGATTTTACTATGGGTTACCCTGTAGGTGATACAACATATAAGCTTGAAGGCAAGTATTGCGTTGAGGCTGCTAACGCGGTGGTTTCGGGAAATAACATAAATTTTTCACCGGGCGGCAGCGTAAAGTATGACTTCTTGCTGCCTTTTAACATCCGGAGCGTTACAGTCAGTTATGAGGGCAATTCAAGTGCGGCGCTTTTGATTAACACAGGGAGTTCACAATATTCCGTCAAGCTAATGAGAGCGAAGGGAAAGGAATTGCTGAACTTTGGAGAACACCTCGGTTATGCGCCTATGGAGTATAGCTATACAGGCCGCACGACGGAAAAGGAGTTTGTTGAACGGGCGGGAGAACGGTTATTTACTGTCAGCGCTTCGGGTGCGGTAAGAATAACCGGCATTGAGTTTGAAAAGGAAAGGGTACCCGTGCCGACAAATCCTTTTGCACTGCCTGATCTCTCCGCTAACGAGAGGGCGATTGAGGCAGCGGTAATACTTGACCGGGATGCGTCAATGATTATGGTTAACGGAGGCAGAAGGTATATTAATATAGATGACCCGCAAGAAACGCCGCTTGTTTTTGACGGCAGAATCTATTTGCCGATTGAAATTCTGGCGCGGGCGTTGGGATATTATTATGAAAGCATTCCTGAAAAGAACTATGCTCTGTTGCGGAAGGAACCGTATGAGTTCGTGTTTTTAAACGGCAAATGCACATTGCAGAGGAATGCCGCCGAGCCGGAAGAAATAGAAAACCTTCTGCATTACAGAGACGACAGGGCGTTTTTGCCGGTGCGTTATTTTGCCGAGGCGCTTGGGAAAACAGTGGTATACAAAGACGGCATTGCAGCGATTGACAATAAGTTTTCGGCTGCCGATATTTTGAACAACTATTCCGTTTTTAATTACGTCAAGAATAGATTTTCCGATTTTCATCCGCAGAAGGCTGTTGGGAACACATACTATGTGGCGCAAACGCCGAATGCCGACGACAGCAATAACGGAAGTATTTTCGCTCCGTTCAGAACCCTTGCGAA
>JBBAED010000028.1 GCA_041656115.1 Dehalococcoidales bacterium
GTGCACTGCCTGTACACCCAGGCCTGAAATAGCTATAAAGTTTTCAGCTTCGGTTATAACAATATTCCGGCCCCGGGTGTAGCTTACCAGTGCCTGAGCAAGAGGGTGTTCGGAATATTGCTCGGTACTTGCCGCAATCGTAAGGATTTCTTCTTCTGAAAATCCGTTAAACGGTACTACATCGGTAACCTGAGGAACGCCGGATGTTAAAGTGCCGGTTTTATCCAGCACCACCGTATCAATTTTTGAGCACATCTCAAGACCGGCGGCGTTTCGTATCAGTATACCGTTTTCAGCACCGACTCCGGTGCCAACCATAATAGCGGTAGGTGTGGCAAGGCCAAGCGCACAAGGACATGCGATAACAAGAACCGCAATGGCGTTAAGGAATGCGTATATCAAAGAAGGTTCGGGCCCAAGGAAGTACCACAGAATAAAAGTAAAAACCGCAATAGTAACAACTGTGGGCACAAAAAAGCCGGAAACGACATCTGCCAGCCGTTGGACCGGTGCGCGAGAACCCTGCGCTTCATCGACGAGTTTGATTATCTGCCCAAGAACGGTATCACTCCCAACCCGGCTTGCTCTAAATGTAAAACTGCCTGCTTTGTTGATGGACGCCCCGATTACTTCATCACCGGCAGATTTTTCGACAGGAAGACTTTCACCGGTGAGCATCGACTCATCAACGGAAGAAGAACCTTTTAAAATTATGCCGTCTACGGGGATTTTTTCTCCCGGGCGGACCATGACGATGTCATCGATAACAACTTCAGAGAGAGGAATCTGCTTCTCCACACCCTCTCGAATGACCGTTGCGAATTTGGGGCTGAGATCCATCAGCTTTCTTATGGCCTGAGAGGCCTGCCTTTTTGCCCGCGATTCCAGGAATTTACCCATGAGCACCAGCGCGATAATCATGGATGAGGTATCAAAGTAAACCGTGGTCGTGATGCCGGCCGCAGAAAATACTCCCGGCAGAAGGAGAACAGCGACGCTGAAGAAATAGGCTACAGAAGTGCCCAGCGCAATCAAGGTGTTCATATCGGCAGATTTGTTTTTGAGTGCACTCCATGTACCGGAATAAAAACCGGACCCGGCCCAAAATTGTACCGGGGTTGCCAGTAACCACAAGAGGTACTCTGAATACGAAAAATCGAAAAAGAAATGGATTACCATGATGATTGCCGCCATAACGGCCGCAAATACAAATTTGGTTTTAGCCAGATTGTTATTCTCAGCGGGGATTTCGACGGCAGTATCCGGCAAAGCTTCGAATCCGGCGTTTTTGACAGCTTGAATCAGTGTTTCCGGATTTACTTCCGGGCTGTGGAAAATGGTAGCTTTTTCTGTTGCCAGATTTACAAAAGCCTTAGTTACCCCGGGGACAGAAAGAATTGACTTTTCTGTTCGCCCAACACATGCCGCGCAATGCATACCGGTGATTTTTAATACTGTTTTTTCAGCCATTTTTTCCTGAAAATAAATTTATGATTATTATAATAACACATTCAGGCGATAGAAATTCACTGTAATACAAAGTTTTATCGGTATAAATTTAGCCAGCAAGCTGGTATCATAGTTACCAGCATATACAGAAGTGTCAAACATAATTTTTTCACAAAATAAAATCGGTCGATTCATTTCCCGTTTTGACCCCGGTATATGGCTTGTCAGCCTCATAAACTTACTCCTTGCCATAGGGTTTTCAATTTGCATACCTTTTCTTGCCCTATACCTCCATCAGAACCGTGGTTTACCTATGGCGCTGGTGGGCGTAATTATTCTGATATCTGGTTTGAGCTCTGCCGGATTTGAACTAATCGGCGGGGAGCTTTGTGACCGGCTTGGCAGACGTCCGCTTGTGCTCTTTTCCGCCGTTTCAAGAAGTATTGTATATGTAATTATGGCGTTTCTGGTAAATTACAGTGCGCCAATTTGGAGCATTGCGCTTGCTTACATCGCTTCCCAGGCGATCGGCTCTATCGGAAAGCCGGCAACACAGGCAATGATTACCGACCTCGCACCTCCACAGCGCCTTACCGAATCTTTTGGTATTTTGCGCATCGGCATTAATGTCGGCTGGGCGGCCGGCCCCGCAATCGGCGGATACCTTGCCGCGTTTATGTCTTATGGTTGGCTATTTGGCGTTGCGGCTGCTATAAGCATTTTAACCGTCTTTGTGGCCATATTCCTAAAAGAATCCATCACGCAAAAAAATCAGAAGACCGATTTCAGAGGTTTACTGAACGTGACACGAAACTTGCGCTTCATGCTTTTTATCTTCTTTAACCTGCTTTTGTTTACGGCAATGGGGCAGATGATGAGCACGCTATCTATATACATTGTTGACCGAGTTGGCTACACAACGGCCCAATACGGTTTATTGCTAACAGTGAACGGCCTGATGGTTATTATATTGCAATATCCAATCGCCCGATATATAGACCGCCTGTCAAGAAGCCGGATTATCATTTTGGGTTGCGTGCTATATGCCTTTGGTTATCTGCTTTATGGCTGGGTTGGACCATATGCACTGGCTGTTATCGCCATGATTATAGTTACATTTGGTGAAATAACATTCGCGCCGGCGGCAATGAGCGTTGTTGCCGAAATTGCCCCCCGCGGCCAAAAAGGCCGCTACATGGGCTTTTTTGGTCTCAATCAGGTTGTTGGCATCTCGATTGCACCATTATTTGGTGGTATCCTACTCGACATGTTTTTGACTAATCATCTGGCGATCTGGGCATCAATCGCCGTGATGGGCTTTTTAGGTGCGGCGGCATTTTTCTGGTGGGCCCGCCACTATAAGGTTTACTAATAACAGAACCTCAGGCAGTGCGTGATAATTTCATCTGTTTTACTGAGGCAGGGGAATAATTAACTCACCGGAAACTATTGCCCCGGCCAGATATTTTATTTTATCTGTTTTATAAAGCAG
>JBBAED010000029.1 GCA_041656115.1 Dehalococcoidales bacterium
CAATACATAGGTGCGTCAAATCGTGACAATACGCCTATTGGTTCAAACGAACAATACCCGGTTAATTTCGTTGTTCCTGCGCGCGGAACTTATGAAATTTTAGGCAAAGCTTTTTCGGAATCTTCTTCGGGTTCACAAGCCGGAAACGTTGTTTCGGTAACACTTGAAAACATACCGGGCGGTTCCGATATGAACCCTGCCCACATTATCCGCGAATGTTTGACCGACCCCGATTGGGGCATGGGTTACGCAGAAAGCGACATTGACGACGTTTCGTTTATGGCCTGCGCCGATAAGCTTTATTTCGAAAACATGGGCATTTCGATTCTTTGGGATAGGCAAACAGCAATTGAAGATTTCATTAAAGAAATTGTAAAGCATATTGACGCCGCTTTGTACGTTGACAGATTTACCGGCAAGTTCAAGCTAAAGCTTATTCGTTTCGATTACGACGAAAACACTTTGCTAGAACTTGACGAAACCAACATTGACAAAGTAACCGACTTTTCACGCCCTGCGTTCGGTGAATTGACCAATTCGGTTTCGGTTAATTATTGGGATTCGGAAACAAACACCGACGCAAGCGTTACGCTTCAAGATATAGCCTTGGCACAAATGCAAGGCGTTACAATCAATACGACGGTTCAATATCCGGGCTTTACTAATAAAACAACAGCAACAAAAGTTGCAGAACGCGACCTTAAAACGCTTTCGACGCCGCTTATTACTTGCACTATATATGCAAACACCGACGGCGCTTCGCTTAATATCGGCGACGTGTTTAAGTTCACTTGGCCGGATTACGAAGTTTTCGGCGTTGTAATGCGCGTTACTGGCATTGCCTACGGCGACGGTAAAAACAATCGCGTTCGCATAAATGCGACGCAAGACGTATTCAACTTGCCCGATTCGGTAATTATCGAACCGCCGCCGCCTGAATGGGTAGACCCCAACGAACCGCCCGTAGCCGTTGCAAATCGAATTGTTTTCGAAGTTCCTTATTTGGAACTTGTGCAACAAAACGGCCAAACAGCAACGGACGGCGAACTATCGGCAAACCCCGAAGTCGGTTACGTCGGGGCGGCTGCGCTGCGCCCGCAGTCCAACGCCATTAACGCCCGTCTTATGACAAACGACGGCGGCGGCTTCGAAGACATTGGGGCGCTTGATTTTTGCCCCGGTGCGTTTTTGAACGAAGCTGTCGATATTGTCGATAGCTTCGGAAACATTGTTTACACGTTTTCAATAAAAAATGCGATTGAAACCGAAAACGTTTCGCTTGGTACTTGGTGCCAAATTGATTCGGAAATAATGGAAGTCGTCGCATTGTCCGAAAACGAAATTACGGTAAAACGCGGCTGTTTGGATACAGTACCGACTAAACATGCCGAAGATACGCCGATTTACTTTTGGGACGCATACGCCCAAGGTTCGCCGACAGAATACGTGCAAAGCGACACAATCGACGTTCGCTTGTTGACTGGAACAGGCGGCGGCGAATTGTTGTTGGAAGAAGCGCCGGAAGACTCTTTGACTATTGTGGGCAGGGCTGCGCGACCTTATCCGCCCGGAAATTTCAAAGTAAACGGCGCTTATTTTCCTTCCGAAATTGATTTGGAAGAACCTGTTTTGTTGTCTTGGTCGCATCGCGATAGAATACAGCAAACAGGGGCAAGCCTTATCGACTTCGCTACGTCCGACATTGGGCCAGAAA
The DNA here is from genome assembly GCA_041656115.1 of Dehalococcoidales bacterium. Lineage (NCBI taxonomy): Bacteria > Bacillati > Chloroflexota > Dehalococcoidia > Dehalococcoidales > Dehalococcoidales bacterium. Next base: position 1,715 of record JBBAED010000029.1, read on the forward strand.
GCGGCGTTTCTTATTTGGTCGAAGCCGAAGCTATCATGCCGGACAATTCGACAAATACGTTCTATAGCGAAAACGTCGGTTCTGTTACTTCAAAGGAAATTGATTTGTCGATAGAAGTTCCGCCGACAGGTTATGCTGCCATCGTTTTTAAAGTTGCTTCGGTTCGTTCTGGAATTCAAAGCTTGTTTTTCCAAACAAACCGCGTAAACGTTCTAAAAACGCCTTACGACTTGCAAGCAATTTACACGGAATAAACAAAATGGGCCAAACTACTTTAAGTTGGAAATACGACAGTACAGGCGGCGATGGTTTTAGAATATATCGTTCTGATTCGCCAATGAACCCGCTTGCTTTGCCGACGCCGCTTGCGGAAGTTAATATTTCCGAACGCGAATACGTAGATTCGACAGTTATTGCCGAAGAAACTTATTATTACAGGGTTGGGGCTTATCAAGGTTCCGAAGAAAAAATAAGCGCCGAAATTGAACACGTCGCCGAAGTGGCAAACGATCCTATGTGGAACGATGTTCTTTCTTTGCTTCGATTTGAAGACGGCAATTACATAGACGACAAGGGTAATTCTTGGAATACTTCGGGCACGGTAAGCATAGGCGCAGAAAGCTTTGTATCCACAAACGGATATATACAAAGTTCGGCGTCCCAATTAACAACCATTGGAAACGGCGCGGTTACTGTCGAAATGTTTGTTAGTTCACAACACCTTGAAAATGCGCTATTTTCATTCGTAAAGTCGAAATCTTCGGCGGGCCGCGTTTTTGGGATTCGTGTCGGCCCTTCCGGTGAAACTTTCTGGCTTCGTTTAGAAGGTTCATCGGGTAGCGGTAGCTCGGCTGTATCTTGGGCAACGGTTGCTTACGATATAGCGCCAAATACAAAACACCACCTTGCTATATGTCTTGGGGCCGTAGTTGGCTCAAATAGGCTTTGTGAACTATTTTTGAACGGCGTTAAAATATACTCGGCTAATATAAACAGAACTTCTCTTAATTGCAGTAACGTTACATTTGGCTATGCGTATTGGACTAAAAATTGGAACTTCAAGGGTGAACTTTTTTCGGCAAGAATCACGGCAGGCGTTAGATACACCGACAATTTTACGCCGCCGCCGTTT
>JBBAED010000030.1 GCA_041656115.1 Dehalococcoidales bacterium
CGGCTATTCTTTTATCTTGTTCGGTTATCGCTTCGGTGCCGTCAAGCATCACAACAACAATATCGGATCGTTCAATGGCAGCCAAGGCCCGTAATACACTGTATTTTTCCGCTTTTTCATAAATCTTGCCTTGTTTTCTTATTCCGGCCGTATCAATTACGACATAACGCTGTCCGTCTTTTATATACACCGCATCGATGGCATCGCGGGTTGTTCCCGGAATATCAGTGACAATGATTCTTTCTTCACCCAAAATCGTATTGGCTAAGGTTGATTTCCCGACATTGGGTTGACCGATAAGCGAGTATCGGATTACTTCCTCATCATATTCGGGTGCTTGATGACGCGGCAATAAATGAATTACTTTATCCAAAAGGTCACCGATTCCAATACTGTGAAGACTACTCACCGGAATAACCTCATCAATGCCAAACCGATAAAAATCATAAATATCATCAAGAAAACTTTGATTATCGACTTTATTGACGGCAATAATAATCGGTTTATTGCTTTTCTTTAATATCGATATAACATCATCATCCTCGTGGGTAATTCCGGTTCTGACATCAACAACCATGATAATCAGATCAGCCTCATCGATAGCCAGGGTTGCCTGAGCTCTTATTTTTTGAGAAAAGGGCTCATCTTTTAAGATGATCCCTCCGGTATCAATAACTATAAACTCTTGATTTAACCAAGAAGCCTTACTGTAAATCCGGTCGCGAGTTATTCCGCTAGCATCATCCGTTATCGACACTCTCTCTCCGACTATCCGGTTAAACAAACTTGATTTACCGACATTCGGTCTGCCGACAATGGCTACTACTCCGCGCATTAGAATAACCTACTCTTTCGGATCTTTTAACTGACTCTTCAGTAAATCGCCAAATGTGTTAGTTAGTTTATCTTGAGTTTTTTGATGTTGACGGAATGAATTTCGCGGATGACGCTCGGTTTCAGCCCGTAAATTAACAACCAGTTTGGTTCGTTTCGGATCGAAGACACGGACTTTAACCCGTAATTCGGTTCCGATTGAAATTTCTTCATGATAATTGGCGATACTGGCTTTCGGCAAATAACCGACGGCACCCTGACAGCTGATTTTATAGCCGTCTTTTAATTCTTTTACGACTTCAACATTAATCGTATCGCCGGGCCGGCAAGTCAGTTTTTCCCATGGATTGGGGGTAAGTTGTTTCCGCGAGAGAATAATGCGCCGTTTAATCGGATCAACTTCAATAATTTTCATTTCTATCTCATCGTCAACCGCAGCACTGTCGGAAATATAAACATCTTTTTCCCAAGCAAATTCACTGCGCGGTAAGAACGCACTAACATCCTCGTTTAAATCAACTACAACTCCGTAATTATTAATCTCGGTAATCTTACCGGTAACGACCGAACCGACTTCGTGTTTTTCCGCATATTCTAACCAATAATTCGGTAATAAGGCTTTTCGGGAAAGCCCGATATGAATACCGTCGATTTTAATAACCTTAACCCGGACCGTATCACCGGGGTTAAGAACTTTTTCGACTTTACTGACACGGACGTGATCAAGTTCGGATATATGAAGTAAGCCTTCAACCCCATTGCCGACATCAACAAAAGCGCCGTATGACTCAATGTTTTTTACAACGCCGTCAAATTCCTGACCGACTTCGATGTGGCTGATAAAAGCTTCTTTTTCTCGACGTTTAATAATCGCATTGGCAACATTTTGCGATACAATTAAGCGGATGCGGCCGTAATCAATCCGAATCGGTGCAACTTCGATATCCTGACCGATTAAATTGCCCCGTTCTTCTTCCGGTACGACAACTTGGCTGATAGGCAACAAGCAGGAAAATTCATTATGTTTCAACAAATAACCAACACTCAGTTTTCTGATGACTTTTGCCGTGAAAATACCGTGATTTTTAATTACATCTTGAAATTTGCTTAAGTCGTTACGCATCTTAAGTAAAACCGTCGAAAAGATAAACTTACCGCCGTCCGGATAGATTTTTTTGATAACGCAGGTGATGTTATCGCCTTCAATAAACAAATCAAATAAATCCTGATCATCGGCAATATCCGCCGTATCTTTCCGGAAGAGGAAACCTTGTTGTCCGTCTTCTAATTCGATAAGAACCCGTTCTTCTTTTGCCCTTAAGACCCGATTACCGATTTTTCTTTCCGGCTGGGCTTCGATTACTTCTAAAACTTTTCCTTGAACAACCTGTAATTGCCGATATTTTTTTACGGGTAATGGGCGGTCGGCGGCTTTTTTATCCACTGCTTCATCCGCTGAGGCTTCATCTTCTTCGTCTTCGGAATACTCGTCTTGTACTTCGTCGTCTTCTTCATCATCATTATCGGGATAATCCTCATCATCTTCTACAAGTTCTTCCGCTTCCGCCTTGGTCTCAGGGGCAGCCGCTTGGGCTAATGTTTCTTCTTTACTGTCGGCCGGAGCCGTTTCGTCGCTTTTTACCTCAGATGCCGCTGCGGGTTCGGCCGGTTCTTTTAAATCCGCTTTTGATACTTCCGGATCAAAGGCAACTTCGACTTCCGCCGAAGCTTCTTTTTTGCTTTTAGCGGCCGGCTTCATCTTTGGTTCGGCTTCCGGGGTCACTTCAGCTGCCGGTGCCGCTTCAGTTTCAGCAACATCTTCCTTTTTACTCTTAGTTGCGGCTTTCTTCTTTGGTGCGGCTTTTTCTTCGGTTACTTCGGCTTGTTCGGCAACCACCGCATCTTCTTTTTTAGTTTTAGTTGCGGCTTTCTTCTTTGGCGCGGCTTTTTCTTCGGTT
>JBBAED010000031.1 GCA_041656115.1 Dehalococcoidales bacterium
CTAGCCTTTGCCAATGCCTGGTCAACTCTGTTTTGATACTCGACTGCCTGGTCTACCAATGTGAGCAACTCAACAACCAAGATTGACCGTTTTTGATCGAGCAACTCATGCCCTAATGTCGCAAATTTTAACTCATCGGTTAGTCTAAGGAGGTTACTTCTTGTCGGTGCAATATTTTTTTTCATCTTAACGACCGTAGTATTCGGCAATCTCCTCTTCGGTTACCCGCTGTAACTCTTCGGTTGGTAATTCACTTAGCGCTTTCCATCCCAACTCTAGGGTTTGTTCGATGGATCTGTTTTCGCTGAAAGATTGATTGACAAACTCTTTTTCAAAGACGTTACCGAATTTTAAATAGCGATGGTCAATTGCAGTTAACTCCTCTTCCCCGATAACGGAAGCAAGGTTTCGGACATCTTTGACATGACTGTACGAGGCAAACAGCTGGTTTGCCAAATGGGGATGGTCGGCTCTTGTCATCCCCTCCCCGATTCCGTCTTTCATAAGACGGCTCAAACTCGGCAATCCATTAATTGGGGGATAAATCCCCTTTTGACTCATTTCACGGTCAAAAACAATCTGGCCTTCGGTTATATAACCGGTTAAGTCGGGAATTGGGTGACCGATATCATCATTAGGCATTGTAAGTATAGGCAGTTGGGTAATTGACCCGCCTCTTCCGCTTATTTTGCCCGAACGTTCATAAAGCTCTGCCAAGTTAGAATAAAGATACCCGGGATACCCTTTTCTGCTTGGTATCTCGCCTCTTAAGGTTGAAATCTCTCTTAGGGATTCACAGTAGTTGGTCATATCGGTCATAATAACCAAAACGTGTTTGCCTTTGGTATAAGCTAAATGTTCGGCTAAAGTGAGTGCCGTTTTCGGTGTGATGGTTCTCTCAATAGAGGGGTCATCTGCCAATGATAAAAACAAAGCAACATTTTCCAGAACATTGGCACTCTCAAAACTGTCAATAAAATAGCGGGCAACGTCGTATTTAACTCCCATTGCCGCAAAAACAATGGCAAATTCCAACTCTTCGGAGAGTACTTTTGCCTGACGGGCAATTTGGGCAGCCAATTGGTTGTGAGGCAGTCCGTTACCGCTGAAAATCGGAAGCTTTTGTCCCTGAATTAGGGTAGTCAGCCCGTCGATAATAGAGATTCCTGTTTGAATAAAATCCTGAGGATATTCACGGGCTGTTGGGTTTATCGGCAGACCGTTAACATCCAACTCATCTTCTCCTTTGGGGAGGGCTCCCCCGTCTCGGGGATGTCCAAGCCCGTTTAAAACTCTTCCCAACATATGTTCAGATACCGGCAGCTTTAATGGTTCTCCCATAAATCTGATTCGGGTTGAAGGGAGATTCAAACCGCTGGTTCCCTCAAAAAGCTGAACTACAACAACATCGTCACTTGTATCGAGAACTTGACCGCTGCGAAGCTTTCCGCTGCTGTCGATACACTCGACGAGTTCACCGAAACCTACCGGGTGGGTGTTTCGCATATAAACCAAAGGCCCGTCGATTTTTGAAGCCCCTACATATTCGCGTCCGCTGAGCAATGCTTTATCGAGACCCTCAAAACTACTGACGCCGCTCATAGATACCCCCGATTTGATTCATTGAGCGTTCCAGCTTAAGGCCGATTTTGTCCAACTCTTCGATATTTTCATTACTTACATTAAAGCGCATCCGAGAAATCTCCAAAATGACTCTCATCCTTTTAAACTTAATCATTGCAACCCCTTTAGCGATAGCCTCGGAACCCAATTGCCAATATCTTAAAATGAGATTCAACATCCTGATTTGTTTTTCAACAGTACTGTAACGATCATTTTCATCAAACGCATCTTGCTGCAAAAAAGCGGTTTTAAAAAGCGAGCAGACCTCAATCACAAAGTTTTGACTGTCGGGAAGGGCATCCGGACCGACAAGCTTTACGATTTGTTGCAGTCTTACCTCTCTTTGAAGAAGTTCCATTATCTGGCGTCTGCTTTCTGCCCAGGTTCCGTCGGTATGGGATTCCCACCATGGCTGCAGTTCATCCAAATACTCAGAGTAAGATTCAAGCCAACTTATTGCAGGATAGTGCCTTGCACTGGCTAAGGAGCGGTCTAAGCCCCAAAAGCAACGGACAAACCGTTTTGTATGTTGGGTAACCGGTTCGGAAAAATCACCTCCAGGCGGTGATACTGCTCCGATAACCGAAACCGAACCTTCGCCGCCGTCTAACAGGGACATGTAACCGGCTCTCTCATAAAACTCGGCTATACGGGTGGGGAGATAGGCAGGAAAGCCCTCTTCGGCCGGCATCTCTTCCATCCTTCCAGAAAGTTCCCTTAAAGCCTCGGCCCATCTGCTGGTTGAATCGGCCATAACCGCCACATGGTAACCTTGATCTCGATAATACTCGGCTAATGTGATTCCCGTATAGATACTGGCTTCTCTGGCCGATACAGGCATGTTTGAAGTGTTTGCAATTAAAATGGTTCGCTCCATTAAAGAACGGTTAGTATGAGGATCTACAAGGTGGGGAAACTCCCTAAGAACATCAGTCATCTCGTTGCCCCGCTCTCCGCAGCCGATATAGACGATGATATCGGCATCACACCAACGGGCAATTGAGTGCTGAGTCATCGTTTTACCTGTTCCAAAGCCCCCGGGTATCGCAACAGTTCCCCCTTTTGCCAAAGGGAAAAGCATATCTATTACCCTTTGACCGGTAATCAAAGGAATTGATAA
>JBBAED010000032.1 GCA_041656115.1 Dehalococcoidales bacterium
ATTGAAATAGCGATTTACAAAATTAGGAAAATATACATCAACGCGCTTTCCATTCCCGTTTAATGGTCATCGAAAAACGAAAAAAACGGAGGCAATCATTTCAAATTCTCAAACAAGACGACAGTGGGTTCGTTATTATTGGATTGGCTCGAATTTATTGGATTCAAAACTGCTGGATTGGGGTTCAAGACAAAAAGGTCATTTACATTTAACAAGATGATGAAAGCTGCCGTGTATGAACGTTGCGTCAAATTTCAACAAAAATAGGATATCGCGGTTCCATGACTACAAATTTGTGCAAAATATCATAAAGGCATCGCTCCGAAAGTGGGCACCAATAACATAATCCCATAATTATCAACCAATTATACGGAGAGAAGGGCAATACCGCCTTTCTGTAATCACCTTACAATCAATACATATCTTCTTGCAAATCTTTGGTGTTAGCGATTTTGCTTTTGCAGAATTGCTTCGTTTTCCGTCGAAATTCACACGTTATACAATTCCTTATTTTACGCGGTTAACAATGAAGTGTGCGACATATCTCTGACGATAATACCGTCTTCGAACACTTCATAAGCAAATACCCAACTTTTCTCAAAAACAGCGCATTTGTACCCTAATACTTGCCATTTCTTAAAACGGCATAGAGGATAATCCGCATTATTGCAAAGGGAAGATACAAACTCGCGCATTCTGTCGCTTCGGCGTAGTGCCGCTTCCTCCGACAACTTCAAATCGTCAATCAAATACGATTCAAGGTCGGCTATTTTGTCTCTGACTGCCCCCGATATCTTTACCTTACGCATTTTTTAAACGTTTTCGGATACCGTTGTTTAGTTCATCAAAAAATTCATCTACCGAAACAGCATTGCATTCCGCGGCGGCTTCTTGGAAACTTTTCTTTTCAATCACCGTAGCAAATGGCAACGTCTTGATATATTCAAGAAGCTGCTTTGCCTGTGGGCTGTTCTCTTCAATAATAATCGTTGTCATAATGATACTGTATTTAGTTCACTTACAAAGATAATGATTTTCCGGAGACTGCCACTATCCTCAAAGATAACCAAGAATTGGTTTAAAATTATTCGAGGAGTTACGATTAGGTTAAGAACAACCGCGACATTCAACAAAACAGCGCCCTGTCTGTTATAGTTGAATTCGATTCCAGTAAAAAATAAAACTACAGGTAACATGATGATGAAAGCAGCCGTGTATGAACGTTACGGTTCGCCGGAAGCGGTCCGTGTAAAGGATATCCCCACCCCCGTGCCAAGAAAGAAAGAACTCCTTGTAAAGGTAGTCGCGTCCACCGTGAACCGCACCGATTGCGGTTTCCGTAGTGCCGAGTATTTCGTCTCGCGGTTCTGGAGCGGGCTGTTCCGTCCCAAGTTCCCGGTACTGGGTTGCGAGTTTGCCGGCATCGTGGAAGAAGTGGGTGAAGAAGTCTCACTCTTTAAAAAAGGGGACCGCGTCTTCGGCTTCAACGACGAGACTTTTGGCGGCCACGCCGAGTATCTGGTGATAGCCGAAGACAAGGCTATAACCACCATTCCCGAAGGTCTCTCGTTCGAGGAAGCCGCCCCCATCACCGAAGGTTCCCACTATGCCCTCGTAAATATCCGGGCGGCCAACATTCAACCGGGAGACCGCGTAATGGTGTACGGGGCCACCGGGGCAATTGGTTCGGCCGCGGTACAGCTACTAAAGCATCTTGGGACGGCAGTTGCTGCTGTCGTCAACACCAAAAACATGGGGTTAATTAAATCGCTCGGGGTCGATGAAGTGATTGATCACGAAAAAGAGGATTTTACCAGAATAGGAACCCAAGCAGAGACCCGGTTCTCCTTTATCTTCGACGCGGTGGCAAGTGCTCTTTCAAGGAATGCAAGCCCTTGCTAACCGACAAAGGCATTTACGTTTCTACTGAACTGGGTAAAAACGGTGAGAACATTTGGTACGCGCTCACCACCCCGCTTCTCGGGGGAAAGAAAGTACTGTTTCCTATCCCAACGATCAGCAAAGCGGATGTCATTTTCCTCAAAACCTTGGTCGAGAACGGGGAGTTCAAACCTATCATCGACCGGGAGTATCCTTTGGACGATATTTTAGAAGCATACCGGTACGTGGAAACAGGGCAAAAAACGGGCAACGTGATTTTAAAAATCTCGTGAATTCCCGTTTTTTTTTGCTATTTTTGTTTTCAGTTATGCCGGAAGCATGAAGAATCCTTTAATGGCGAGCAAGGCGTCTTTCGGCCTTTGTCATGGCCGTCACCATGGGAGGCTCCCCCTATGATCTATAGTTCCCAGGAGATCGGCTACGACCGGCCATTGTCGTTTTTCAGGCAAACACGGTCTTGTGATCGGGGAACAAATGGCACGCTGCCCCATCAAAATGTTGCAGTAATGCCAAAATCGGGAGTTTGGAATTAACCCTTTAACCCACTTCGCGGGTGATTTCTATTCTCAGATTCAAAGCATGCATAATGCGGTAAAAAAAGCCGACGCTCGGGTTGACCACACCGTTTTCTATTTTCGAGATATAGGATTTGTCCACGCCAAGCATTTTAGCCAGTTCCGCCTGCGTGATCTTTTCACTTTTCCGCGCGTCCAGAATTACCTGCCCGGTATAAAAGACATAAGCCTTTTCATCAAACCCGG
>JBBAED010000033.1 GCA_041656115.1 Dehalococcoidales bacterium
CCCCATAATTATGATTATACCAATAAAAATATTAATATGTACTTGCCACCGGTTTTAAATCGGTTATATGATAAATATCAAAAACCGATTCTGCAGTCGGAAATCGGCATCAACTGGCAAAACGGCGCCAATACCGCCCGGATCGATCCGACCGGCATTACGCTGCGGCAAGCGGCATGGGCCGGCATGATGGGCGGTGGCGCCGGAGGGGCGATGCATTGGTGGTGGGACAGCTGGGTTCATCCTTACAACCTTTATTATCAGTTTAAAGGAGCGGGGTCTTATGCCGCCCGGCTGGATTTATCGGGCGAAGACTGTCAGCTGCTCGATAAGAAGGATGCATCTTTTTCCGACCCCGCGCTTTCCGTTTTGGGCTATCGTTATTCCGATCGCCTTTACGGTTATATTTACGATCAAAGATGGATTCACTCCAACGATAAATCCGCGCCAATGGATAATATAACCTTCCGCCTAACGCTAAACCACGGTGACTACCGAATTACGTATTATCATAGTATAACCGGCGAAGCAATCAAAACGGAAGACTTTACGGCTGATGGTTATTGCGAATTCACTTTGCCCGATTTTCACCGCGATATTGCTTTTATTATAAAGAAGAGGTAAATGCCATGAAATTACATAAGTATCACAAAAATCCCATTCTTCTTCCCAATTCCCAAAACAGCTGGGAAAGCCTTGTGGTTTGCAATCCCGCCGCCTGGTATGAAAACGGCACTTTTTATCTTTTATACCGGGCGGCCGGCGATGACGAACACCATCTAATTTACCTCGGTCTCGCTATATCCGACGACGGTTTTAACTTTCGTCGGATTAGCGACCAACCGGTGCTTGCTCCCGATATCGACGGTTATGATTCGGGCTGTGAAGATCCGCGGCTTGTCAAGATGGGCGGGCTTTATTACGTAACTTATGCTTATCGGTCATATCCGCCGGGACGGTATTGGGCTGCGGACAAAAAGAATTACGTTAATGTTCCTAACGACGGAATCGTTCCGACCGCACTTTATTACAATATATCTCAAACCGCGCTGGCAATTTCCCCCGATTTAAAAACTTTTAAAAAGTTAGGGCGGATAACAACTTTTGATTACGACAATCGCGATGTCATTTTATTTCCGGAGAAAATAAACGGTAAATTCGTCCGTCTCGAACGTCCGGTAATAAAACCCGGAATCCCGGCCGCCATATGGATTAATTATTCCGATAATCTTATGGACTGGGAAGTGCCCCGTTTGCTCATTGCTCCCGAAAAGGCTTGGGAAATGAAAAAAATCGGCGGTTCGACGCCGCCGCTTCGGACGGAAGCCGGTTGGCTTGTGCTTTATCATGGCGTTGCCCTGTATGATGATCAGTACCGGGTCGGTGCCCTGCTTCTTGACGCGGCCGATCCGGAAATCGTTATAGCGCGGACTAAAGATTATTTGATGGAACCGGAATTTCCTTATGAGACCGCCGGCTTTTATAACGGCTGTGTCTTTCCGACCGGCAACGTTATTGTCGATGACACCTTATTTGTATATTACGGCGGCGCCGATCGATTTTGTTGCGTTGCCACTTGTTCGGTCAATGAACTTCTTAAATATTTATTAAGTGAGGGAAAAAGATAATGAAAAAGTTTATTATGATGCTTTTTGTTTTATTAATAGCTTTGCTGTTTTCGGCTTGCAACAACGGTAACGATAATAATCCGCCCGATGAAAAAAAGGCATTTTGGGATAAAGACGGTAACGGAATACCCGACTGGAAGGAAAAAGAAATCACTTTAACTTATGCCACTTGGCAGTATAACAATCCCGATGCGGTGACGATTGATACTTTAATGATCGAAGCTTTTATGACCGCCTATCCGAACATTACCGTGGAAATGCAAATCGTCGCCGAGGATGCGGTTTGGGACGAAGCTTTTATCGGTTTGTTGGAAACGGAATCTTTACCGGATGTCTTTTTGGTCAGAAGACTGGAAAACTTTCTGCCGATGGGGATTCTGGCGGATATAACCGATTATTATAATAATGATGATGATACCGAATATATTTTGGAAAGCGTTCGTGATTTGGGCGTATATAACGCTAAACGTTATATTATTCCGACTTTTATCTATCCGCAGTTTTGGATTGTTAATCTTGATCTTTTGGCCGCGGCCAATATCGAGGCCCCTGATTATGATTGGACTTGGAATCAGATGGAAGCAATCGCGAAAGCGGCGGCCAATCCGACCACGAAAATTATCGGCATTTACGGTACGGCTCAATATTTTTATGAATATCCGAAAGTTCTGAAGATGCTAAGCGACCCGAAAACCGCTAAAAAGTGGTTAAGTATCGCCTATGACGGAATGAAATTCAATTATCTTGATGACGTTTACCTGCAGGCGATGAATCATATGGTTGAGGCGATGGGGGAAGGCTATTTGGTTAATTCCTTAGGCAGCGATACGCTTCTTGATTATTATGGCGATGCCGATATCGATCCGCGTTATAGCGGATATGTTGCGATTTGGCGGGAACCTTCCTGGTCGGCAAAAGAACATATTCCCAACTTTAATTTTAATTTTGATATCTATCCGGCCCCGTCCGGTATCGGCGGCGGCAATACCGATATTGC
>JBBAED010000034.1 GCA_041656115.1 Dehalococcoidales bacterium
CTTTGAATAAATTTCCGTCCGATAGATGATTTGATTAACCAACTCATAAGTTCTCTTTTTAATTATAAATGATTATTATTTTTTTTATGGAATCTGTACGCTCGTTTTGCAATATAAAGGCGCGGCCTGTTTGTTTCAGACCGCAAAAATACAAAATATACTCGTCAATCGAGAATATTTAAAGAAATATTTCTTTAATGACCGCGCGACCTATTGGCAACCCCGAGGGGGACAACCCGGCCCGAAATCCCAAGTGGACAGCAGAGGTCGACTCCACCCTCTCCGGATACCCCGAAAACCCAAAGATATATCAATTTACTGGTTTTGCCCCACGAGAGGGGGAGAAATATCGCATTATTTGGAATACGCCCGGTATCGATCGGGAATAACTCTCCGGGAATCTTTTTTTAATAAAGATTTGATTTTTTAAATGAATAACTATATTTGTAGCCTGTTCATCGATTACTTCATCCATAATTCGTGTTATGCGGCAACTTAACGAGCTGTTTTTGGTTATCCACCAGTACTTAGCCGGTAATAACTGGTTTATTTTTCTTCTCTTGGGAACAGGTGCCTTCTTTACTATTTACCTGAAATTCCCGCAGATCAGGTACTTTTCACATGCTATTCGTATCGTGAGAGGCAAGTACGATAAAAAAGAGGATAAAGGAGATACCACCCATTTTCAGTCATTGGCAACCGCCCTGTCGGGGACGGTTGGCACCGGGAACATTGCCGGCGTGGCACTGGCCGTTCACTTGGGAGGGCCCGCGGCACTGTTCTGGATGCTGGTGACAGCCTTCCTGGGCATGTGTACCAAGTTCGTCGAGGTAACGCTGTCGCATAAATACCGTGATTTCGACGAGAAGGGGAAGGTGGCCGGTGGTCCCATGTATTACATGAAAAAGCGGTTAAATATCCCGTTAAAAAACGGGAAGATGATCAAAACCGGGTATTGGCTTGGCGGGTTCTTCGCGATTGCCACTATCTTGTCTTCGTTTGGAACCGGTAACTTGCCGCAAGTGAATAGCATCTCCAATGCCATGTTTGCCGCTTTTGGCGTACAACACGTGGTGACCGGGGCTATCCTCTCCGTTTTACTCGGTTTAATCATTATTGGTGGAATCAAGAGGATTGCTCTTGTAACCGAAAAATTGGTGCCTTTTATGGCGATTCTTTATTTCGCGGGTGCCCTCGCGGTCATTTTTTCCAATACACAGAACATCATGCCTTCCTTCATTGCCCTGTTTCGGGATGTCTTTACCGGCACCGCGGCGGTAGGTGGGTTCTTGGGAGCCGGGTTCGCGTTCGCCTTCAATAACGGGGTGAACAGGGGACTATTCTCTAACGAGGCCGGGCAGGGTTCCGCGCCCATTGCCCACGCGGCAGCAAAAGCCCGCGAGCCAGTCTCGGAGGGGATGGTCGCTATTCTGGAGCCTTTTATCGATACCGTGATTATCTGTTTTCTCACCGGGATGGTGTTGTTATCGTCCGGGGTGTGGAATGAGAAATTGCCCAACCGGTTTCAACAGACCGATATCGAAATCTTGGCAGATTATTACCACGAAGGGAATAAAGAGGATCTGGTAACCTTGGAAAATCACTTGAGTGGCAAAACCAAGGTAGCACTCTTTTCGGGTGTGTTGCACGTGGAGGAGGGAAAAATACGGGAGAATGTCTCCCTGATTCACGCCCGGTCGCTGGCCGAGGACGTGGAGGTACTTGGCGGAGGGCAACTCTTCTCCGGGCAGATCCCTGTCGTGAACGGAAAAATTGCCGACCGGTCGTCCTATTTAGTGTTTTCCGGCCGCTCGCTTGTGCATAGTGCCCCTCTTTCCGCGGCTGCTTTCTCCAAGAGCGTGCTGGGTGACATGGGGCAATACATCGTGGCCATTGCTTTGCTCTTGTTTGCTTTCTCTACCGCCATTGCTTGGTCGTATTACGGCGACCGGAGCATCACCTACCTGGTCGGGGCAAAGTACGTGGTCTATTACCGGATCGTCTTTATCGTAGGGTTCTTCTTTGCTTCCTTTGCCGATACTACCCTTATCTGGAACCTATCGTTGATCACGATCGCGTTTATGACTGTTCCCAACCTGGTCGGGCTGCTCATCCTGCACAAGGAGGTGAAGTCGGCGATCAATGATTACTGGACCGGTTTTAGGAAGGAGCATCCTGATCATTGATCGCGAATTATCTCCCGGCCGATCTTGTTTTAAGGTCTTCTTTTATTTTGTATTATCTAAATCTGTGCAAAAAATAGTTTTGTGCACGCGTTTTACCGGTATGAGTTGCGGGCCGATGTAGGTAGCTGGCAAAGATATCACTTGCTTGCTAAGTCGCTTGATCATTGTTGCAATCCAGGATGGTTTTAAGCAGCTCGGCAAGTGGTAAGGCAAGGTCTTTGATAACCAAGGTTGATGTGTTGATGCAAAGCGTGTAATTCTCTTTCTCGCCCCATTTTCGGTTGGTGAAAAATTTGTAATACCGTGCCCTGTTCTTATCGACAGCTTTGATCTGGGCTTTCAATTGGGAATCTGACAACCGTTCGTCTTCCGGTGCCCGGCGACGGCAGCGCCGGAGCCGGGACTC